>NZ_FOTH01000043.1:0-43865 GCF_900114515.1 Pseudomonas sp. NFACC46-3 | reverse complement strand
AAGACCTTGCCCGACGGCCAGGCCATCGAATACCGCTACGACGAGCTGGGCCGATTGGTCCACGTCAACGACGGCAGCGATCATCCCCTGGCCTTTGAGTACGACGCCCAGGACCGGCTGGTTTGCGAACACCAGGGCTGGGGCACCCTGCGTTATCGCTACGACGCTTGCGGACGCCTCAACCACCTGCGCCTGCCGGACGACAGCCAGCTCGACTACCACCATGCCCCAGGTGGCGCACTGACCGCCATCGACCTCAACGGCTCGCGCCTGACCGAACACCGCTTTGTCGGCGGTCGCGAACGGCAACGCCAGCAAGGCCGGCTGCTCAGTGACTACGACTACGACGAACAGGGCCGCCTCAAAGCCCAGACCGTGTGGCAGAGCCAACAGCAGCAACTGTTCTGGCGCGATTATGCCTACAGCGCCAAGGGCAACCTGCAAACCCTTTCCGACAACCGAAACCGCCGCAGCTACCAGTACGACCCGCTGGATCGCCTGACCCGCATCGACTTTTCCCACAGCGAACCGCCGGAACACTTCTGCCACGATCCGGCCGGCAACCTGATGATGCAGGACCGCCCCGGCCCGACCACCCTCAAGGGCAACCGCCTGCTGGAAGAGGGCGACCGCCACTATGACTACGACGCCTTCGGCAACCTGATCCGCGAACGCCGCGGCCAGGCTCTGGTCAGCGCCTACCGCTACGACAGCCAGCACCGCCTGATCGGCGTCACCACGGCCGATGGGCGTGAAACCTCCTACCGCTACGACGCCTTTGGCCGACGCATCAGCAAGACCGTGGACGGCCTGACCACGGAATTTTTCTGGCAGGGCGACCAGGTCGTCGCCGAAAACAGCCCGCGCCACCACTGCAGCTACGTCTACGAACCCGGCACCTTCCGCCCGCTGGCGATGCTCGACGGCGAAGGCCCCGACGCCCGCCCGTTCTACTACCACCTCGACCACCTGGGCACCCCCCAGGAACTGACCAACCCCGCCGGCCAGATCGTCTGGTCGGCGCGCTACAACGGCTACGGCCAACTCACCGAACTCCAGCACGGCGGCGGCGAACAACTGGAACAACCGCTGCGCTTCCAGGGCCAATACTTCGACCCGGAAAGCGGCCTGCACTACAACCGGCACCGCTACTACAATCCCGGAACCGGCCGCTATCTGACGCCTGACCCGAGCAAATTGGCGGGTGGGCTCAATGGGTATCGCTACACGGTGAACCCGACGGGGTGGGTGGATCCGTTGGGGTTGGTGGATTGCCCGGGGAAGGGTGGGTGTCGGCCGGCGGTTGGGGGGCAGGATCCGGCGGTTAAGGCCCAAGTAGATGAGGGTGAGCCGCGGTTGCCGATGACGGCGGAGCAGCGGCGGGCGCGGATTGGTGAGTTGGGGGAGGCGAATGCTAAGCGGCGCGTAGAGGCGTATGAGGAGAAATATAAAATGCACACTGTCGCCAAGCACAATCCAGAAATATCTGACAAGGCGATTAGGCAACGGTCAATTGATGGAAGTCATCCAACGAAAAAAGGAAAGAAAGGACCGATAAACCATAGCTCGCAATTTATAAGTTGGAGGCTGCAGATGCATGCAATTAATGATGCGATTGCTAGGATGAGTCGGGTGCCGCCAGCTTATACAGGATTTACCAAGGACGGTGATCCAGTAGTAAGAAAAGAGATGCCTGGGGGAGGGAGAGGGTATAAGGTTAATAAAAAAGATAAGGATAATCCTGTGTATATGGATAGCTTGGATTACTCGGAAGTTAGGTTCGATCAGGCCGTTAAGGGTAGGCCTTATACTGCTTTCCCCGATTAGAGGTGTGTAATGTTGATGTGGGTAAATTATGATCTTCCCTTTGTGCCTGTGCTGTCGTATTGGCTAGGGGGGATTTCAATATATGATCTTGAAGAGACGCTGGGTGAGCAGCTTTGGGTGTTCAATCCAAACGAAAAGGATGATAGGGAGAAAATAATAAAGGAGTTTATTTTACGGCGGTTCGATGACTTAACCTATAGGCACAGATTTCTATTGCTTGAAGTTCTGAAGTCGGCTCTTTCTTCTCCTGGTTTTGACTTTTCGAAAGAGTTTGAGAGTGACTATGATGATCCACGCTCTATGGCTTGGGACGAGACTGAAATTGATGATCCTCGCCAATTCTTTGAGGATATATACAAGCTGGCAAGCGAAGAATGGAAAGAGGACTTGGATAAAGCATCCCTCGAAGATCCATCTACTTGGTAGGTCCGAACACAAAATTTCTGGCCTTCTCTCAGCTCAATCCACATACCGCTAAGCTGCTTTTGTGGCGAGGGGATTTATCCCCGCTGGGCTGCGGAGCAGCGCCCAAACCAGACAACTCGGAGTATCAGGAAGAGTGAGTTCGCTGCTTTAGGGCTGCTCTGCAGCCCAGCGGGGATAAATCCCCTCGCCACAGGGGTTGCGCCAGGGCGTTCGGGCCGCGGTGAATGGAGAATCCGCTTACACCGACAAACCCAACTCCACCACAGCCTCCCGCTCAGCCAAACCATCCACTAAATACACACTTCCTCCCAAAATTTCCTTGGCATGATGCTTGGCCTGGGAAGCCAGTTCCGCCAACTGGCTGGCGTCCAATTCCTCACAGGCCTCGGCGCGCAGGTGCACCACGCCAATCGACAGCGACAACAACGCGAACTCCTGTCGAACGCCCTGTCGGTTCAACGCAGTAAAGCATCCAACCTCCAGGTGTTCGGGGCGGTAGAAGCGACGGCAGTGGGTCTGGAAGTCGCTGAGTAGCTGGTCCAGGCGTCTGCGCCAGTCTTCCGGGCCGAGGACCAGCAGGAAGTCGTCGCCGCCGATATGACCGACGAAGTCGCGGCTGGGGTCGATACGTTCGTTCAGGCATTGGGCCAGGCACAGCAGGACTTCGTCGCCGCGACCGTAGCCGTAGATGTCGTTGAAGGGTTTGAAACTGTCGATGTCCACGTAGCAGATCACCGACTCCTGCCGCTGCTGCAGCAGGCGCGTGAGGCATTGCTGGATCGGTACGTTGCCCGGTAGCAGCGTCAGTGGGTTAGCGTAGCGGGCCTGTTGGATTTTCAGTTCAGTGATGAGCTTGAGCACATCGATCACCCGGCCCAGGCCCATGTAGCTGCCGTTGAGGGTGATGATGAAGTCCTCTTCGATGCGTTGTCGGGCGCGGCTGGTGATCAGGCGACTGACTTGTTGCAACGACTGGTTCAACTCCACTGCGAGAAAGTCGTCGCTCATCAAGCGGCTGATGGGTTTGCGGGCGAACAGGTCGGTGGCGAAGGGTTTGAGCAAGGCATCCGAGAGCGAATGGCGATGAACGATGCCGCAGGGCTGCCCTTGATCATCCAACACCGCCAGGGAGTTGAGGTTGGCCTGGCGACGAAAGGCTTCCAGCACGGTGGCTGTCGGCGTGTTGTGGGCCACTGCCGGTTGTTCGTTGAGTAGCGCACCGAGGTCGTTGACCTCATCGCTCAACGCCGCCACGCCGCTGTCCTGCTTGGGCATCAGCGCCCTGGCATCGCGTGACGGTTGTTCCTGAGGCCGGGCCAGCAGATAGCCCTGGACCAGATCGACGCCCATTTCGATCAGCACCGCCAGTTCTTCCGGCAGTTCGATTCCTTCGGCAATCACCTGGGCGCGGGAGGCCCGGGCGATTTTCAGGATCGAGCCCACGAACTCGCGCTTGAGGGCGTCCTGGTGGATGCCGTCGATGAAATGCCGGTCGATCTTCACATAATCGGGTCGCAATTCAGACCACAGCCGCAGGCTCGAATAGCCGGCGCCCAGGTCGTCCAGGGCAATCGAGAAACCCATCGCACGATAATGATGCAGCGCGGTTTGCAGGAGCTGGAAGTCATCGATAGGGGTTTGTTCAGTCAGTTCGATCACGACTTGGCTGGGGGCAATGCCGAGGTCCTGCAGCAGTTGCAGGGTGCGCCCGGTCTGGTGCGCGGACTCCAGCAGCGACTCGGGCGAGACGTTGAGAAACAGCTTGCCCGGGAGCTTTTGCTCATTGAAGCGCTGGCAGGCGCTGCGGCGGCAGGCCAACTCTAGTTCGCTGAGGCGGCCGGCCTGGCGCGCCACGGAGAGTAGCGCGATGGGGGAGTGCAACGGGCTGTTGGAGGGGCCGCGGGTCAAGGCTTCATAACCCACGATGCGCCGTTCGGAAAGGCAGATGATCGGTTGGAACAGGCTGTGCAAACCGCTTTGAGCCAGGATCGAACTCAAGGCACTCAGCTGTTCTGTCGTGGTCATGGCAATCTCTGGCGATAAAAAAAGGACCGGGTGCGTGGCACCCAGTCCTGTATTTCACGACAGACTGATGTCAGTTTGATGACACTCCGACGAGCATCACCATTAAATGGCCATCATCCTAGTGCTTGGCGATCGCTGTGTTGAGTTTCAGGTAATCCAGCAGGATCCGCCCGGTCTCGCTCAGGTAGGCATCGTCTTCCGGCTTGGTTTTCTCCGGCTCGGTGATCAGGTCTTCGTCCTCTTTCTTCAGTTCTTTGAGCGGTTCTTCGCCCTTGGCCTTGCGACGCAGGTTTTCCATGGTCAGTTGCTTGGCCTCGATGTCGGCATGCTGCGCGCGACGGTCGGCTTCGTTGAGGGTGACGGTTTTCTCCATCATCAACTTCTGCGCCAGGGCCAGCTTGTCGCGGATGAAGACAAACTCTGCATCCTGGGCCGTGCGGGTGTCATGCTCGGACTTGAGCTGGGCCAGGAACGGCTTGAACGGATCCACCGCCGGCTTGATCGCCGGGCGGATGGTGTCCCACGGCATCGCTTCGGGCAGGGCGCTTTCACCGATTTCCTTGGTGTCGATGATCGACGGGTAATCGATGTCAGGCAGCACGCCCTGATGCTGGGTGCTCTGGCCGGAAACCCGGTAGAACTTCGCCAGGGTCAGCTTCAGTTCGCCATGGTTGAGCGGCTGGATGGTCTGCACGGTACCTTTGCCGAAGGTCTGGCCGCCGATGATCAGCGCACGGTGATAGTCCTGCATGGCGCCGGCGAAAATCTCCGAGGCAGAAGCGGACAGGCGATTGACCAGCAAGGCCATTGGCCCCTTGTAGAACGCACCGGGGTTTTCGTCTTCCAGCACATCCACTCGACCATCGGCGTTACGCACGAGCACGGTCGGGCCCTTGTCGATGAACAGGCTGGTCAGCTCGGTGGCTTCCTGCAGGGAGCCGCCGCCGTTGTTGCGCAAGTCGATGACCACGCCGTCGACTTTTTCCTTCTGCAGCTCGGTCAGCAGCTTCTTGACGTCGCGCGTGGTGCTCTTGTAATCCGGATCCCCGGCGCGGAAGGCCTTGAAGTCCAGGTAGAAGGCCGGGATCTCGATGATGCCGAGCTTGTAGTCCTTGCCGTCCTGCTTGAGGTTGAGGACCGATTTCTTCGCTGCCTGTTCTTCCAGCTTCACCGCTTCACGGGTGATGGACACGATCTTGCTGGTCTGGTCGTTCGGCGCATTGCTGGCCGGGATGACTTCCAGGCGCACCACCGAGCCTTTCGGACCACGGATCAGCTTGACCACTTCGTCCAGGCGCCAGCCGACCACGTCGACCATTTCCTTGTTGCCTTGGGCGACGCCGATGATCTTGTCCGCCGGGCTGACCTGTTTGGTCTTGTCCGCCGGGCCCGCCGGGACCAGGCGCACGATTTTCACCTGGTCGTTGTCGCTCTGCAGCACCGCACCGATGCCTTCCAGGGACAGGCTCATGTTGATGTCGAAGTTTTCCGCGTTATCCGGCGACAGATAATTGGTGTGCGGGTCGTAGGACATGGCGAAGGTGTTGATGTACGCCTGGAAAACGTCTTCGGCGCGAGTCTGGTCCAGGCGAGCCAATTGGTTCTTGTAACGCTTGGTCAGGGTTTCCTGGATCTGCTTGGAATCCTTGCCGGCGATCTTCATGCGCAGCACTTCGTCCTTGACGCGCTTGCGCCACAGGTCATCGAGTTCGGCTGTGCTTTTGAGCCAGGGGGCGTCCTTGCGGTCGACCAGCAAGGTTTCCTTGGTATTGAAATCGATTTTGTCGACGCCTTTGTTCAGCTCGGCAAGGGCGTAGTCCAGACGCGCCTTCACGCGGTCCAGGTAGCGCTTGTAGATGGTGAACCCGGCGTTCAGGTCGCCGCTCTTGAGGAAGTCGTCGAACTGGGTCTTCCATTTGTCGAATTCAGCGATGTCGCTGGCCAGGAAGTAACTGCGCGACGGATCGAGCAGCTTCAGGTAGCTGTCGTAGATGATGATCGAGCGCGCATCATCGAGTGGCGGCTTGCTGTAGTGATGGCGCTTGAGCAACTCGACCACGTTAAGGCTGGCAATCACCTCGTCACGATCGGGCTGAAGCTTGTCCCAGCTGTTGGCTGCGAACGTATCGTTCGACAGCGGTAACAGGCCGAGGCCAATGACTAGCGCGAGGGCGGTACTGGGGAACAGATGCTTCATGCTGATTCGACGCAGGGACAATTGATAACGCATATTAGGCCGTCTTTGAAGTCGCCGGTTCCATGTGGCCCGGGCGCATAATGCAAGAAAGCCCGGCGTTGAAGCAGCGGGCCCAGTCGAGACTCACTATGGAGGCACCGTGAAAGCATTGCAAGGCGTTGAAGGCCAAGTGGTATGGGCAGATGAGCCGAGCCCGGCGTGTGATGTCGGGCAAGTTCGTATTCGTGTGGCAGCCGCCGGCCTGAATCGGGCCGATTTGCTGCAAAAAGCCGGACTTTACCCGCCGCCGCCCGGCGCCAGCCAGGTGTTGGGGCTGGAGTGCGCCGGGGTGATCAGCGAGGTCGGGCCGGGCTCGTCCTGGCAGGTGGGCGACCGCGTTTGCGCGTTGCTGGCCGGCGGTGGGATGGCCGAGGAGGTGGTGGTCGATGGCCGGCATGTATTGCCGGTGCCGGAGGGCCTGTCATTGACTGAGGCGGCCGCGCTGCCGGAGGTCTACGGCACTGCGTGGCTGAACCTGTTCCAGCTGGCGGCGCTCAAGCCGGGTGAAAAAGTACTGTTGCACGCTGGGGCCAGCGGCGTCGGCTCGGCCGCGATCCAGCTGTGCAAGGCGTTCGGCAACCCATGCTGGGTCAGTGTCGGTTCGACCGAGCGGCTGGCCTATTGCGAGGCCCTGGGCGCCCAGGGTGGCGTGGTACGCACCGATGGCCTGGAGAGTTTGAACGATCTCGGTCCGTTCGACGTGATCCTCGATCCGGTGGGCGGCAGCTACGCCAAACTCAACGTGAAACTTTTGTCAGTTGACGGCCGCTGGGTGTTGATCGGCCTGATGGGGGGGCGCTCGACCGAACTGGATCTGGCACAGGTGCTGGGCAAGCGTATCCAATTGCTCGGTTCGACCTTGCGCAGCCGTGACGAGCAGTTCAAGGCCGACCTGATCAGCGAGCTGGGCCAACAGGTGTGGCCGCTGTTTGCCGACAAGCGCCTGAGCCCGCAACTGGCCAAGACCTTCGCGATCAAGGATGCCGAAGCGGCGTTTGCGGAGTTGGCGACCAACCAGGTGTCAGGGAAGTTGGTGTTGGTGATCGACGAGAGTCTGAGCTAGTCGCGCAAGCAGTACAGCTGCGGTTCCTGTGTCGAGCAAGCTTGCTCGACACAGGAATTTGAGTGTCCTGTAGTAAGTGCTCGCTCCCGCGCTCGCTGGAATTTGCAAAGGGCTAGATAGGGATACACCCTGTCAAGTCTGACAGTAGACACCACGAAGAAAGTCACTCTAGAGTGGGTTCGAGAGTAATAGATGTCTCTCTGTTTAGTGTCCACTGACAGAAGAGGTGCTGTGATGGCTACGAAAGAGCTCCGCATGACCCAGGAATATGTTGACGACAACAGATCGCCCGACGTTGTCCTGGAGATCTATAAGGGCAAGAAGTTGCTGTTCGCGACTTTTGTCTCTGCGTCGAAAAAGAACGGCCCCTACGATACCGTCAATGTCAAAACCGACGCTGATGGCGACGGCGACATGGACAGGCAAGACGAAAAAGCAATTCTGGATCTGGCAAAAGCCTTTTCCAAGTTCAAGTAGGGCACTGGCATGTCTGATCATGTCGTTCTACACGCGCTGGTTTGTGCACTTTCATGGGGGCTCGTTGAAGCTGCCCAAGCACAAGTGCCTTCAGACACGTCAGAACAAGGGCCATGGGGAGATTGGGGCGCGGCTGCATACTGCCCTCAGGGACAATATGTCTGGGGATTCCGACTCAAAAGTGAACCCGATCAGGGCAGTGGGGATGATACGGCCCTGAATGCGATGCAGGTGTATTGCGGGCTCTAGCTCTAGTGCCTGTTGCCGTTTCGCAGACTCACCAGCACAGTGCAGGTGCGGCCCGTGGCAGCGACAAGGTGATATCGACGGTGGCTTTCACCTTTGACCGGCGACCACGGGCAAGCTGACCTTCGGTCGGCAGCCCGTATCCGATGCGCGGGCCCTGCTAGCGTTAACTAATGGGGGATGGGGTAACCGCAGCTTTCATTTCACCCGCCAGGTGAAGAGGTTGATCATGGCCATCGCCGAATGGCGCATGCAGGGCGTCGAATTCATTGCCTGCAACTGCAATTGGGGCTGCCCCTGTCAATTCAATGCACCACCGACCCATGGTCACTGCCAGGCGGTGGCGTCGATGCGAGTGGAACACGGATATTTCAATCAGGTCGCGCTGGACGGTTTGTGCTGGGCCGCCACCTTCGCTTGGCCGGGTGCCATCCATGAGGGCAGCGGCAGTTGCCAGGTGTTCATCGATGAACGCGCCGATGAGGCGCAACGCCAGGCCCTGTTGACCATTCTTTCTGGCTTGGAGAGCGACCCTGGGGCCAACGTGTTTCAGGTGTTCAGCAGCACCATGAGTGAAGCGTTCGAACCGCTGTTCGTGCCCATCACTCTTTCCATCGATGTCGATCAGCGCTTGGCGCACCTGGACATTCCAGGCGTGCTGCAGGCCAGCGGCGAGCCGATCCGCAGCCCGATCGACGGTTCACCTCATCGAGCCCGCCTGTCCCTGCCCAACGGCTTCGAGTTCCGTGAGGCCGAAGTGGCCAGCGGCAGCTACCAGACGCATTCAGCCCTCAAACTACAATCCCAGGGCAGTCATAGCCACCTCGCCCACGTGCACTTCACCGGCCATGGCATAGAGCCGTAATGGCAGAACCTCAGGCGGCGACGCCGAGCAAGCGACTGACAGGCGAGCAGTTACTGCTCCTGCTCTGCCTGCTCGCGCTGACTGCCCTGGCCTGGCTGATGTTGCTGGAGATGGCTCGCGACATGAGTGCGCCGGGCGGCATGGCTGATGCGGCGATGGGTGGCATGGTCATGCCTTGGAGCCTGGCCGATGCGCTGCTGATGTTCGCCATGTGGGTGGTGATGATGGTCGGCATGATGCTGCCCAGCACCTTGCCCATGCTGTTGATCTACCAGCAGATGCTGCGCAAGCGCATGCCGGCACCGCGGCGACACCTGGCCCTGCTGCTGTTCGGCAGCGCCTATGTCCTGGTCTGGGCCGGTTTTGCCCTGGGCGCCACGGCGCTGCAATGGGCGCTCGAGCAGCTCGCCCTGCTCAGTCCGGGGATGCGTAGCACCAGTACCGCGCTGGGCGCCGGCCTGCTGTTGGTCGCAGGCGTCTATCAGTGGCTGCCAGGCAAGGCGGTCTGCCTTGAGCATTGTCGCGGGCCGCTGCATTTTCTGCTCAGCTACTGGCGCCCCGACGTGCTCGGGGGTTGGCGCATGGGGCTGGCCCATGGCGCTTACTGCCTGGGCTGCTGCTGGGCCCTGATGGGCCTGCTGTTCGTGGTCGGCGTGATGAACCTGCTCTGGGTGGCAGTGATCGGTGCCTTCATTTTGCTGGAGAAAAACCTGCCGCAGGGACTCTGGTTCAGCCGTGTCTGCGGTGTGTTGTTGCTCGGCTGGAGCCTGTGGCTGTTGCTTGGCTGAACCTGTGGGAGCGAGTGTGCCTTATTGTCAGGAACTTACCGACGCACTCGTGCCCCGTGGCGAGGGAGCTTGCTCCCGCTGGGTGGCGTAGCCGTCCCAATCGAGACGACGCAATTGCCCAGGCAGATCGCGTCAACCGTTTTTACGACTGCTTCGCAGCCGAGCGGGAGCAAGCTCCCTCGCCACACAAGCCTGGGTGTTCTTCCTGGGGCTGTTCAGTGTTCATTTCCAGGTATGGATTGGCCACCCGGCCGATTCGGCATGGGCCTTCAGCACGGGATCCGGGTTGACCACGTGGGGGAAATCCACCCGCAGCAACAACGGCAGGTCATTGCGCGAGTCGGAATAGAAACTGGCGCCCTCCAGGTTTTCTTCCTCGGCATCCAGCCAGTCCAGCAACCGCGCGATCTTGCCTTCGCGGTAGGTCAGGGTGCCTACGGTCTTGCCGCTGTAGACGCCATGGGCCACTTCAAGGTTGATCGCCAGGATCTCGTCGATGCCCAGGCGTTCGGCAATCGGCTTGACCAGGTGCGTGCCCGAAGCCGAGATCACCAGGATCCGGTCGCCGGCCTTGCGGTGTTCGGCGATGGTCTTGGTGGCGTCGCTGAAGATGATCGGTTCGATGAAGTCTTCCACCCAAGGCCCTACCAAGTGTTCGATTTCTTCCGGTGTGCGGCCGATCATCGGTTCCAGGCTGAAGTCCATGTACTCTTCCATGCTCAGTTTGCCGTGGCTGTAGGCATCCATCAGCGCGTTGTTGCGTTGCATGAACGACTCGGGATCGACCCAGCCCAGGCGTCCCATCTGTTCGCTCCAGAGGGTGGCGCAGTCGCCGTGGATCAGGGTTTCGTCCAGATCAAAAATTGCCAGGGCCATCAGCGCGTTTTCCTCTTCAAGATCAACTTCAAAATCGATAAAGCCATCAGGCTACCTCACACAGCGCCGACGGATCGATGGCAAGTGACAACCGTGCGCCATCGGGGTGCAGGTCGGCGGCCGAGCGATTGAGTACATCCACCACCAGTTCCACGCCACGGGCCTCGACCCGGTAGCGAATCACGTTGCCCAACAGGCTGTGGCTGCGGATCAGCGCATCGGCTTCGCCACCGCGACTCAGCTCGATGGCTTCCGGGCGAATGGCGATGCGGCCGTTCACCGGGCGTTGCAGCAGCCGGCTGGCACTGTCGGCGTCCAGCAGGTTGTAGTTGCCGATGAACCCGGCGGCAAAGACGTCGACCGGCGCAGTGTAAAGGGTTTCGGCATCGCCGCTTTGTACGATCTTTCCCTGGTTCATCAGGAAAATCCGATCAGACATCGTCAGGGCTTCTTCCTGGTCGTGTGTGACGAAGATCGTGGTCAGGCCCAGTTCGCGCTGGATCTGACGGATCTGTTCGCGCAGGTGTTTGCGAATCCGCGCATCCAGGGCCGACAGCGGCTCGTCCAGCAGCAACAGGCGCGGCCGGGTCACCAGGGAGCGGGCGAGGGCGACGCGCTGGCATTGGCCGCCGGAGAGTTGATGGGGATAGCGGCCGGCAAAATCATGCAGCTCCACCAGGCGCAGGATCTCCAGCACACGCTTGTGGCTGTCCGAGGCGTCGACTTTTTGCATGCGCAGGCCGAAGGCGACGTTCTGTTCCACGGTCATGTTGGGGAACAAGGCGTAGCTCTGGAAGACCATGCCGATGCCGCGTTTCTGCGGGCTCAACGGGACGATGTCTTGCCCGTCCAGGATGATCTGGCCAGCATCCACTGCGGTCAGGCCGGCAATGCAGCGCAGCAGTGTGGACTTGCCGCAACCGGAAGGGCCGAGGAGGGTGACGAACTCGCCTTTGCTGATCTCGCAATTGATGTCGCTGAACACCGGCGTGCCGGCGTAGCTTTTTTGCAGGTGTTGGACGCTGACGTAGCTCATTGGCTTTTGTCCTTGTTCAAGATGTTGGCCGCCCAGGTCAGGACCAGTACGAAGAAGAAGTAGGAAATCACCAGGGCACTGGTGAAGTGGCCGCTGCTGTTGCGCATGTTGTTCAGGTAGACCTGCAGGGTTTCATAGCGCGTGCCGACGAGGATGTTGGCAAACACGAATTCGCCGAACAGGAACGAGAAGGACAGCAGCAACGCCACCATCAAGCCCTTGCGCAGGTTCGGCAGTACGACCAGGAACGCGGCCTGAAAGGTGCTGGCGCCGAGCAGTTGGGCGGCGTCCATCAGGTCGCGCAGGTTGATGGCTTGCAGGTTGTTGGTGATCGCCCGGTACATGAACGGCAGGGCGACGGTGAAGTAGCAGCCGATCAGGATCCACGGCGTGCCGACCATCGCCAGCGGTCCGGAGCCATAGAGTTGCAACAGCCCCACCGACGACACCACCGGCGGCACCGCGAAGGGCAGCAGGATGAGGATGTTCATCAGCGCGTCGAGTTTCGGAAAGTGGTAATGCACCACGAACAGCAACGGCAGGATCAACACCACCGAGAGCACCAGCGCACCAACGCAGACCAGCAGCGATTGGCCGAAGGCGTGGAGAAAGCGCGGATCGCTCCACAACTGCACATACCATTTGAACGTGAAGCCGCTGGGCAGCACGGTGGCCGACCAACTGCTGGCGATGGAGTAGACGAGCGTGCCCGCCAGGGGCAGCAGCAGGATGGCGAACAGCAGGTACACCACCGCCCGATGATAGAGCCCGGCGGAGCCCGGTTCAGCGCGAGACATGGTAGCTCCTCTTGAGCAGCAACTGGTGGACGATGGTCACGACGGTCATCAACGCCACCAACACCACGGCCAGGGCGCTGGCCAGGTTCGGGTCGAGGGAAATGTCGCCGGAAACCATGGCGGCGATGCGAATCGGCAGCACGTTGAAGTTGCCGGTGGTCAGCGCATAGACCGTGGCATAGGCGCCGAGGGCGTTGGCCAGCAGGATCACGAAGGTGCCCAGCAGCGCCGGGGTCAGCACCGGCAAGCCGATGTGCCGCCAGAACTGCCAACCGCTGGCCCCCAGCAGTTCGGCGGATTCGCGCCAGTCTTCGCGCAGGGCGTCGAAGGCCGGATAGAGCAGCAGCACACCCAGGGGAATCTGGAAGTAGGTGTAGAGGATGATCAGCCCGGTTTTCGAATACAGGTTGAAATCCTCGATGATCCCCGCCTGTTTGAGCATGATCGTGATGCTGCCGTTGAACCCGAGCAAAATGATGAAGGCGAAGGCCAGGGGCACGCCAGCGAAGTTGCTGGTCATGTTGGCGAACGCGTTGACGAAGTTGCGCAACCGCGAATCCACCCGGCGCAGGGAGTAGCTGCCGAGTACGGCGATGACGATGCCGAACACACTGGACCAGAAGCTGATCTCCAGGCTGTGCTGGATCGCTTGCAGGTAGAACTTGGAACTGAAGATCTTGCTGAAGTTGGCCAGGCCCCAGCCGAACTCTTCCGATTCCAGGCTGTTGACCAGCACCCACAGCAGCGGGGCGATCTGGAACACGATGAAGAAAATCGCGAAGGGCACCAGGCACAACGCTGCCAGCCATTTGCCGCGCGTCATGGCGTTCACTTGAGTAACTCCTGGCAATAGGGTTTGTCGTGGTCGACGCCGAGCAATTGGCAAATGGTGCCGCACAGTTCGGTCTGCCGGGGCGCGGCCGCGGGATCGAGACTGAAGCCGTCACCCAGGACAAACAGCGGCACTTCCCGTTCTTCGGCCAACAGGCCGTTATGGGAGCGATCGTTGTTCATGCCGTGGTCGGACGTCACCAGCACCTGGTAACCGGCGTCGAGCCAGCCTTGCAGGTAGACCGCCAGGTTGATGTCGGCCGAGCGGGCGCTGTTGCGGTATTGCGGGGTGTCGAGGCCGTGCTTGTGGCCGGCGTCGTCGATGTTCATCGGGTGCACCAGCAGGAAGTTCGGCAAGTAGCGCTGGCGCAGGTGTTCGGCGTCGGCGAACAGATGGGAATCGGGGTAGTGGTCATTCCAATAGAAATGCCCGTACTGGATCGGCAAATCGGGGTTGTCGGTATGACGATCTCGACCGGCCACGAAGGGTGAGACGTTGTAGAGCTCGCTGACCCAGTGATACGCCGCGGCCGCCGTACTCAAGCCGGCCTGGGTGGCGTAGTGGAAAATGCTGCGCTGATTCGACAGGCGCGAGACGTTGTTGTGCACGATCCCGCTGTCGATGGGCACGACGCCAGTGAGGATGCATTCATAGAGCGGGCGGGACAGGGCGGGCAACTCACATTCCAGTTTGTAGAGGGCCGCGCGTCCTGCGCCGACGTAAGCCTGCAAATGCCCCATGGCATGCCGGGCGACCTCATGGTTGAGGCCGTCGAGCACCACCAGGATGACGTTGTGCTTCATGGACCAAGACTCCGGATGGACACCAGAAAACTCGGATTCACCGCAGGTCCAATGTGGGAGCGAGATTGCTCACTCCCACAATTGGATTTCCATTGGATATCCGAGCGAGAGCTAGCGCCTCACTGCATATTGATGATCACTTCTTCCTGCCATTTCTGCGGCAGAGCCTTGGAGGTTTTTTCCCACGCATCGGCATCCTTGATCGGCGTCACGCCTTTGTACTGCTCATTCGGCAGCAGCTTGGCCTTGACCTCTTCCGGCAGTGTCAGGTGCTCGGCGCGGATGGGCCGGGCGTTGCCCTTGGCCAGGTTGATCTGGCCGGCGTCGCTGAAGATGTACTCGCGAGCCAGCTTGGCGGCGTTCGGGTGCTTGGCGTATTTGTTGATGATGGTGGTGTAGCCGGAGATCACCGAGCCGTCGGACGGAATCAGCACGACGTAGTCATCCGGGTTGGCCATCTTGGCCTTGTAGCTCAGGCCGTTGAAGTCCCAGACCACGCCGACTTCGACTTCACCTTTCTCCATCGTGGCGATGGTCGGGTTGGCCATGGACAGGCGCCCTTGCTTGGCGATCTCGGCGAACATCAACAGCGCCGGTTGCAGGTTTTTCTCGTCGCCGCCGTTGGCCAGGGCGGCAGCCAGCACACCGTTGGCCGCCTGGGCCGCGGTGCTCACGTCACCAATGGAGACTTTGTACTTACCGGTTTTCAGGTCAGCCCATTTGGTCGGCACTTCGGAGCCGTGCAGCAGCTTCTTGTTGACGATGAACGCGATGGTGCCGGTGTAGGCCAGTGCCCAGTTGCCGTCCTTGTCCTTGGCCCAGGCAGGCACCTGGTCCCAGGTGCTTGGCTTGTAGGGTTGGACCACGCCCTGCTTGACCGCGATCGGGCCGAAAGCTGCACCGACGTCGCCGATGTCGGCGCTGGCGTTGTCTTTCTCGGCGGCGAACTTGGCGATTTCCTGGGCCGAACTCATGTCGGTGTCGATGTGTTTCAGGCCGTAGACCTTGGCCAGGTCGTCCCAGGTGCCTTTCCAGTTTGCCCAGTCATCGGGCATGCCGACGCTGTTCACGGCGCCTTCCGCTTTCGCAGCGGCTTCCAATGTTTTCAGATCGGTGTCAGCGGCCATGGCGGCGGTGCACATGGCAATGGTCGAGCCTAACAGTGATGCCAGGAAAAGCTGTTTCATCCGAAGCTCCTATGGGCGTTTTCAACGCTGCGATTGCGGTTGTGTTGGTCTAGGTCAGCAATACCTGAGCCAATGTAGGCGAGCCCTGTGACATTTTGATGTCGGTGGTGGAGGCTTCAGGAAATGCCCGGCTCGTGGAGGTTGGCTGCGAATTAAGCGTAGACCATGGTTAAACAGCTGATCTGAAAGGACTTGGCCGTTAATTTGCACGCTTGCAAAACGACCGTTCGGCGGCTCTGTCATCTGCCAGTCATGTGCAGTGCCTAGGCTTGCTGGACCAAGAAGCGGATCGATGGACAGTCGATCTTGCCCCGAAACAGTGCTGGTCTAGTCCAGATAGGTAACGTTGATGCGCATCGATGCAACCAAAGCGGTGACAGCCATCGGACAGGTCCTGCAAGAGCAGCTCGACCACGGGTTGCTGGCGCCCGGCAGCAAATTGCCGGCCGAGCGCAAGCTCAGTGAGTTGTTCGGGACCACGCGGATTACCGTGCGTGAGGCGTTGTTGCAGCTCGAAGCCCAGGGGCAGATTTATCGGGAGGAGCGCCGGGGCTGGTTCGTTTCGCCGCCGCGCCTGGCCTACAACCTGATGCAACGCAGCCATTTCCACGCCATGGTCGCAGCCCAAGGGCGTGTGCCTTCTACCCAAGTGATCTCGGCGCGCCTGCAACCGGCCTCGGCGGCGGTATGTGCCTGGTTGCAACTGCCGGCGTTGTCCAGCGTGATCCAGATCTGCCGCGTGCGGCGTATCGACGAGCGGCTGGTGCTGTACGTCGAGCACTACCTGAACCCGCAGTATTTTCCGGACATCCTGGGGTTCGACCTCAACCAATCCATCACCGAACTGTACGCCCGCCATTACGACCTGCACTACGGCCGGGTGAAGTTTGAAATCGTGCCCACCTCGTTACAGCCGGAAGCGGCAGCGGCGTTGAAGGTTTCGGTGGGCAGCCCCGGGCTTCGCATCGCACGGGTCAACTATGACCAGCACCAGCGGCTGATCGATTGCGACCTGGAATTCTGGCGACACGATGCTATCCATGTCGGCGTGGATGTGCCGGAGCAACCGGTACCGGAACAATCGCCCGCAGCCTGAGGCAGGCTCAGAGCGATTCGTTGAGCTTGCTCAGGATCTTGATCACCACCGTGGCGAGGATCAGCAACATGCCGATCCACATGGCAAAGACCCCGACGCTCTTGTCACGGAAGTTGAAGCCGATGGCCAGCAGGATCATGCCGGCAATGATGGGCACCAGCATGGCGTTGAACGAAGATATGGAAACCATGGAGACAGCCTTGTCGGGGGGGATAAGGTCAGTCTAGTTGGGGTTTTCCCAGGATGTGATGATGTAAGTCACATCCCCCGCGATCCCGAGGTGAACACTCTTGTGGCGAGGGGATTTATCCCCGCTGGGTTGCGCAGCAACCCCCTACGCCTACCGGATAATCGCGGTGGTTGGTGAATTCTGGGACTGCTTCGCAGTCCAGCGGGGATAAATCCCCTCGCCACAAGAGCCTGCATGTCTCCGGTCCAAATAGGTTTAGCGGTTATGGCAACTCACGACAGGCATAAAACGCGCTCAGTACCTTCACCAGATGCGCCAGGTCATGGCTGCCGCACAGTTCGCGGATCGAATGCATGGCGAAGGTCGGTAGACCGATGTCCACGGTGCGCACGCCCAGTTGGCTGGCGGTGATCGGGCCGATGGTCGAACCGCAGCCCATGTCGCTGCGCACTACGAAGCTCTGCACCGGCACTTCTTCAGCCATGCACAGGTGGCGGAAGAACCCGGCGGTTTCGCTGTTGGTGGCGTAGCGCTGGTTGCTGTTGACCTTGATCACCGGGCCGGCGTTGAGCTTGGGACCGTGGTTGGCGTCGTGCTTGTCGGCATAGTTGGGATGCACGCCGTGGGCGTTGTCCGCCGACACCAGCAAGGATTTCTGAATGGTGCGGACGAACTCTTCACCTTCAGGCAGCAGGCGACGCAGGGTTTGCTCCAGCATCGGGCCGTCGGCACCACAGGCCGAGCACGAACCGACCTCCTCGTGATCGTTGCATACCAGCACGCAGGTTTCTTCGGTATCGGCGTTCAGCAACGCTTGCAGGCCGGCGTAGCACGACAGCAGGTTGTCCAGGCGCGCACCGGCGATGAAATCGCCGTGCAGGCCAATGACCGCAGCGCTTTGTGTGTCGTAGAAACTCAACTCGTAATCGAGTACCACGTCGGCGTTCAGGCCGTGTTCGCGGGCCAGTTGATCGGTGAGCACGGCACGGAAATCGACGCGCTCGTCCCCGGCGAACTGGGCAAGGATCGGCGGCAGTTCATTCTGCGGGTTGATGGCCCAACCCTGGTTGGCTTCGCGATTGAGGTGGATGGCCAGGTTCGGAATCGTAGCGATCGGCGCCTTGAAGTCGATCAACTGGCTTTCAACCTTGCCATCACGGCGGAAAGTCACGCGCCCGGCCAGTGACAGGTCGCGGTCGAACCACGGCGCCAGCAACGCGCCGCCGTAGACTTCCACGCCCAGTTGCCAGAACCCGTGGCGTTGCAGTTCCGGCTGCGGTTTGACCCGCAGGCAGGGGCTGTCGGTGTGGGCACCGACCAGGCGGATGCCATCGTGCAACGGTGAGTTGCGGCCGAGCTTGAAGGCGATGATCGAGGAGTCGTTGCGCGTGACGTAATAGCGACCGTTGGCCTCGGTGGCCCAGGTCTCGCGTTCGTCAAGACGCTGATAGCCAGCCGCTTCCAGGCGCTTGGCAAGGCTGGCGGTGGCATGGAACGGGGTAGGGGAGGCCTTGAGAAAGTCGATCAGGCCCTGGTTCAACTCTGCGCGCATAAGAAACTCCAGACAGCAATGGGCGGCAGTTTACCGTATTGGTGGTCGCTGGGGAGGGTGCGGCGTGGATATGTGAGTGACTCGGGGTGGGCCTGTGGCGAGGGAGCTTGCTCCCGCTGGGCTGCGCAGCAGCCCCAACAGCAGCAACCCAAGCAGACTTTCCGAGGTGTCAGTCTTTAGGGCCGCTTCGCGGCCCAGCGGGGATAAATCCCCTCCCCACAGGGGGCGGTGGTGTCTCTTAGAACGGTGCCGGGCACTCGAAGCGCAGGCGCTCGCCGCTTTGCGGATGAGTGAAGCTCAGCATGCTGGCGTGCAGGCACAGGCGTGGCCAGGCAGCGAGGGCCTGCGGGTGGGCGTAGAGTCCGTCGCCCAGCAGCGGATGACCGATGGACAGCATGTGCACGCGCAACTGGTGCGAGCGCCCGGTAATCGGCGTGAGTTCGACCCGGCACCAATCGCCGCAACGTTCCAGTACGCGCCAGAAGGTCAGGGCGTGTTTGCCGTGCTCATGGTCCACCACATGCCGGGGTTTGGTCGGCGGGTCGTAGCGCAAGGGCAGGTCGATGCTGCCGCTCTCCAGTTCCGGTTGGCCCCAGCACAACGCCGTGTAGGCTTTTTCGGTTTCGCGATCATGAAATTGCCGGGACAGTTCGCGATGAGTGTCCGGGTCGCGGGCCAACAGGATGATACCGGAGGTTTCCCAGTCCAGTCGGTGCACGATTCGGGCTTCCGGATAGCCGTTTTCCTGCAGGCGGGTGATCAGGCAGTCCTTGTTGTCGTCGGCCCGGCCGGGCACGGAGAGCAACAGGGTCGGCTTGTCGACCACCAGGACAGCGGCGTCCTGATGAATGATGCGGATGTTGGACAGGGGCATTGAAAACAGTCTCGTTACAAACGCCAACGGCGGCGCGGGCCCTTCTCAAGCCCACGAATGGGAGGAGAAGGACCCGAGCCGCCGTGGCTCCCGCCGGCGCGATCAGCGATCCGGCAGGGTGATGTTGAGTTCCAGGATCGAGCAACTGCCCTGGCTTTCCAGTGCCACGTGCACGTCATCGCTACCGATGTTGACGTATTTGCGGATCACTTCCACCAGTTCCTTCTGCAAGGCCGGCAGGTAGTCAGGGGTGCTGCGTTGGCCGCGTTCGTGCGCCACGATGATCTGTAGACGCTCTTTCGCGACCGAGGCGGTACTGGGCTTTTTGTTGGCACGAAAGAAGTCAAAAAGGTTCATTACCTACCTCCAAACAGGCGCTCGAAGAAACCCTTCTTCGTTACATCGAGGAATCGATGCGCTACGGTTTTGCCCAGCAGGCGATCGACGGCATCGCTATATGCCTGGCCGGCGTCGCTCTGGTCGTCGAGAATCACCGGCACGCCGGAGTTGGAGGCCTTGAGTACCGCTTGGGATTCGGGAATGACGCCCAGCAGAGTGACGGCGAGGATTTCCTTGACGTCTTCGACGCCGAGCATTTCGCCGTCGCTGACCCGTTGTGGGTTATAGCGAGTCAGCAGCAGGTGTTCCTTGATCGGCTCTTCGCCCTTTTCGGCGCGGCGGGATTTGCTTGCCAGCAGGCCCAGCATGCGGTCGGAGTCGCGGACCGACGACACTTCCGGGTTGGTCACGACAATCGCCTCATCGGCGAAGTACATGGCCAGGTGGGCACCTTTCTCGATACCGGCCGGGGAGTCGCAGACCACGAACTCGAAGTCTTCCTTGAGTTGCATCAGGACTTTTTCCACGCCTTCCTGGGTCAGCGCGTCTTTGTCGCGGGTCTGGCTGGCGGCCAGCACGTAGAGGTTCTCAAGGCGCTTGTCCTTGATCAGGGCTTGTTGCAGGTTCGCTTCACCGTTGACGACGTTGACGAAGTCATAGACCACGCGACGCTCGCAACCCATGATCAGGTCCAGGTTACGCAGGCCGACGTCGAAGTCGACGATGACTGTCTTGTGGCCGCGCAGAGCGAGACCGGTACCGATAGCGGCGCTGGTGGTGGTCTTACCCACACCACCCTTGCCGGATGTAACCACGAGAATCTTGGCCAAGGTGTTTCACCCCTAAGGAAAAAGGACTTTTTCAGCCCCTGAAAAACATCTCTGGAAAACGGCTGCAATTGGACAGGCTTGGCTGGAATCGGATGTCGGACGGGGTCTACCTCCGGTAAACACTGCCTGATCCTTTTTCCTACGTCGTTTAAGCCGTTTTCGCTCGTTTTAGAGATGCTTGGAAAATGCGGCAGTATCCGTTAAAGCCGAATGATGTTCAACACGTCGCCCGACAGGCTGATCTGAACGCCCGCCCCCCACAACGGATCGCGGCGCAAATCCTCGGAAACCTTGTACTGCCCGGCGATGGAGACCAGTTCAGCGCTCAATTGCTGACAGAAGATCCTGGCTTTCGTATCCCCCTTGACGCCGGCCAGCGCGCGGCCGCGCATCGGGCCGTATACATGGATGTTGCCATCGGCCAGAAGTTCCGCGCCCGGGCTGACCGAGGACACCACGACCAGATCGCCACCCTGGGCATAGATCTGTTGCCCGCCGCGTACTGGCGAGGTGATGACGCGCGTCGGCTTGATGGTGGGTTCTGGTGGTTTTTCCGGGACTTTCCTGGCTTCGACCGGGCTCAGTTCCAGCACGCGCTCCCGGGCGCCGGACGGCGGCAGCACCGGAATGTCCACGGCGATGGCCGCGGCGATGTCTTCGATGCGGCTGGCGCGGATCGCCAGGGTGCGCAGGCCGTGCTGGCGGCAAACGCGCATCAGGCCTGGCAGGTCCACCGCGCCTTCGCCGGCCGGCAGCTTGTCCAGGGCCAGCACCAGCGGTGCATTGCTGAAGAAGTTCGGCGCCTGGGCGACTTTGGCCGCCAACTGCCGGTCAAGGCCTTCCAGGTCGTTGCGGGCCAGCTCCAGCACCGTAATGGCGAGCATGCTGCCCTTCAACTGGAACACGGGATCTTGGTCTAGCGGTTCGGTTTGGCTCATGGTCGGCGTACAACGGCTTGTCACTAAAAGTGCCGAGACTTATAACGAGATCGTCCGCCAGCCGCAACCCGGGTCGAACAATGTAGAATGCGCGGCCCATGTCTTAATGGAAGCTGTAATGGATCGCCCGCGTTTTCGAGCTGCATTTTTTCATCCGCGTTTCTGGCTGCTGTGGTGCGGCCTGGGCCTGTTGTGGCTGATCGTTCAATTGCCTTATCCGTTGTTGCTGCGGGTCGGTCGCGCACTGGGCGCGCTGATGTATCGAGTAGCCGGCGACCGACGGCGCATCGCCCGGCGCAATCTGGAACTGTGTTTCCCGCAAAAGTCCGCCGTCGAGCGCAAGCGTCTGCTCAAGGAAAACTTTGCCTCCACCGGCATCGCTTTTTTCGAAATGGCCATGAGCTGGTGGTGGTCGCGTTCGCGTTTGGCGAAACTGGCCCATGTCGAAGGGCTGGAGCATCTCAAGCAGGCCCAGCGCGAGGGCAAGGGCGTGATCCTGATGGCGCTGCATTTCACCACCCTGGAAATCGGCGCGGCGTTGCTCGGCCAGCAGCACACCATCGATGGCATGTACCGCGAGCACAAGAACCCGCTGTTCGACTTCATCCAGCGCCGCGGCCGCGAGCGGCACAACCTCGACTCCCTGGCCGTGGAGCGTGACGACGTGCGTGGCATGCTCAAGCTGCTGCGGGCCGGGCGGGCGATCTGGTATGCGCCGGACCAGGATTACGGCCCCAAGCAGAGCGTGTTCGTGCCGCTGTTCGGCATCCAGGCCGCGACGGTCACCGCCACCAGCAAGTTCGCCCGCTTGGGCAAGGCGCTGGTGGTGCCCTTCATCCAGGAACGCCTGGCCGACGGCAGCGGTTATCGCCTGGTGATCCAGGCCCCGCTGACGGATTTTCCGGGCGAGACCGAGGAAGCCGATTGCATCCGCATCAACCAGTGGGTCGAGCAGTCGGTGAGTGATTGTCCTGAGCAATACCTCTGGGCCCACCGGCGCTTCAAGAGCCGTCCACCGGGCGAGCCGAAGCTGTACGACAAACGCGGTTGAGCCAATATCCGCCATTTTCAACACCTTGAGCACGGAGCATTGCGATGACCCCAGCTGAACCGGTTACAGGTTTGATTCTTTCCGGCGGTGGGGCTCGAGCGGCGTATCAGGTAGGCGTGCTGGCGGCCATCGCCGAATTGTTGCCAGACGGTGCGGACAACCCGTTCCCGGTGATCGTCGGTACGTCGGCCGGGGCAATCAACGCCGTCAGCCTGGCGAGCGGGGCGATGGACTTCAAGACCGCCATCGAGCGGCTGACGGCGTTCTGGCAAGCGGTGCGCAGCCATCAGGTCATGCGCAGCGACTGGCGAGGCGTGATCGCCCAGGCGACGCGTTTCATTACCCACAGCCTGTTGGGCCTGGGGGCCAAGTTGCCCGTGGCGCTGATCGACAGTTCGCCGTTGCGCGAACTGCTCCAGGCCCAATTCCACGCCTCGGGTATCGAGCAGGCCATCGTCGAGCAGCAACTGCGCGCCGTGGCAGTGACGGCGTTCGGTTATGAATCCGGCCAGGCCGTCACCTTCTACCAAGGGCGCGGGACCATCGATGCCTGGCTGCGACATCGACGTATCGGGGTGCCGACGCAGTTATCGGTGGAGCACCTGCTGGCCAGCTCGGCGATTCCCTTGTTGTTCGCGCCGGTCAGGATCGGCCCGCAATACTTCGGTGACGGCGCGGTACGGCAATCGGCGCCCATCAGCCCGGCCTTGCACCTGGGGGCCAATCGGGTGCTGGTGATCGGCGTCAGCGGCAATCCCCGTGGCGCGGGTGGTCAGGATCCCGCCGAGCGCAGCTACACCGGCCTGCAACCGACCCTGGCGCAGATCGGCGGCCATATGCTCAACAGCACGTTCATTGACAGCCTGGAAAGCGACATCGAGTTGCTTGAGCGCCTGAACGGGTTCAGTCACCTGCTGCCCGCCGACGTGCCGGCCCACGCCCTCGGCGCGGCGCCGGTGGACGTGCTGGTAATTTCGCCCAGCCAGCCCATTGATGAAATCGCCGCCCGCCATCGGCAGGAACTGCCCCGTGCGCTGCGGTTATTCTTGCGCGGGCCGGGCGCGACCAAGACCAGCGGCGCGGGGGTGCTGAGTTATCTGTTGTTCGAGTCGGGCTATTGCAGCGAACTGATCGAGCTGGGACGCCAGGATGCACTGGCGCAGCGTGAGGCGTTGAGTCGGTTTTTGGGGTTGGCTCAGGGATGAGTCCATCTCGAGCCCCTGTGGGAACGGGCTTGCTCGCGAAAGCGGTGGATCAGCTTGCACTGATATTGAATGTTCAGTCGTCTTCGCGAGCAAGCCCGCTCCCACAAGGATCTGTGGCGGGCCTGAGACTGGGTCGGATCAGAAATGGTACTTGAGCAAGAAGCTGGTATTGCTCTGGTTGGTCTTGAACCCGTCGCTGTCTTCGATCCCGTACTTGTTCTTCCAGTAGTCGTACTCCACGCCCACATACAACTGCTTGGCACCGAGCTTCAACGCCTTGCCCAGGTCATATTTGATCTGCGGGTTGATGTGCAGGTTGGCGTGGTAGGTGCCCTTGGAGTTGGTGTCATTGTCCACCACCCAGTCGATGAAACCGTCGATCAGGAGGTCGGATGAGCCCATGGGGATGGTGTAGGCCCAGGTCGGGGTGATCTGCCAGACGTTGTCGCCGGCGCGTGGACCTTCGGTCTGGCGGTTGTAGAAGTTCAGCTGGAAGTAGTCGAAGCCGGGAATCGCCAGGTCGAAACCCGGGCCGATCAGGTAGGACTCGTTGTCGCCTTCGCCGAATTCATAGGTCATGGCCAGCAGCACGTCCTTGATCGGACCCAGTTCCAGCTTCTGGTCGAAGATCTTGCCGAACGACAGGCGTGGGCTGAACTCACCGTAGTAGGTGTTCGGGCCGGACTGGCTGTCGTCCTGGCCGTTGTAGAAGATCCGGTCGAGGAAGAAGAAGTTATCCCCGTATTTCCAGGCATCGGCGTGTTCGAAGGTCACGGTCTGCTGGATGCGCGGGTTGACCTGGAAATCCTTGCCGTACAGGTAGGTCAGACTATTGTTCTGCCATTGGAACAGGTCATCGGCCATCGCTTGGCCTGCGACCAACAAGGCGCCTGCGAGTGTCAGGCTGGTGCATGTACGTTTCATTCGGTTTGCTCCCAAAGGTAAGTGGTACCGCCATTTTTTTTTCAGATCAGCGCTCTTGATGTGGCGCTTTTTTCTACGGATAAAAACATCCGTTCGGTCAGTTTTTTGCTCGTGGCAGATGCTGATAGCAAGAGCTGAGCCAAACCCGAAAAAAGCTCGTCCAGCTATTTGGAACAGTCGAAAAAGATGTTTTCCGGGGACGTCCGATATCCCCCGTGATGCCGGGATAAGCTGGCGTTTCGGTCAGGATTCGATGATTTTTTTTACGCTGCCCGGGTGTGAACGGCCGCGCAGGGTACGGGCTTGTCCTGATGGGATCAAGTGCCCTGCAACGGCGCATTCGCGGCGAATTTGGGGCGCGGCTCAGTTGGTCCGCGCGCCCTGGTTGATCCACGCGCCGATCAGGTCGCGTTCCTGCTGGGTCATCTGGGTGATGTTGCCCAAGGGCATGATCTGGGTGGCCACGGCCTGGGCCTGGATGCGCGCAGCCTGTTGCTGGATCTGCTCTGGTGTATCGAACATCACCCCACCTGGTGCGGCGCTGAACAACGGGCTGGTGGGCTTGGCCGAATGGCAGACCGAACAGCGCTCCTGGATCACGCTGTGGACCTTCTCGAACGATGGGCCCTGAGCGTTGGCGGCCTGAGTGGGTGCCGATGCCGGTGCGGCCGGGGCGGTTGCCGGTTTCGTGCCGCCACCCACTGCCGTTTCCGGCAACGGTTGGTACTCGATCACGCCAGGTACCTTGGCTACTTCCGGCGTGGTGGGCATGGGCTTGGGCCCCGTGACATAAGCCAGGCAGATCATCGCCAAAGCACCGACTGGCAGCGTCCAGGCAAACCGATTGCTGTCATGGCGCGTGTTGAAGTAATGCCGCACCAACACCGCCGCCACGGCGATCCCGGCCAGGATCAGCCAGTTGTACTGGCTGCCGTAGGTGCTAGGGAAATGGTTGCTGATCATGATGAACAGCACCGGCAGGGTGAAGTAGTTGTTGTGGCGCGAACGCAGCAAACCCTTGGCCGGCAACGCCGGATCGGGCGTGCGGTTCTCGGCGATGGCCGCCACCAGCGCACGTTGGGCTGGCATGATGATGCGGAACACGTTGCCGACCATGATCGTGCCGATGACCGCCCCGACGTGCAGGTAGGCACCGCGACCGCTGAACACCTTGCTGAACCCGTAGGCGGCGGCGATCAACAGCACAAACAGGATCAAACCGAGCAGGGCGGGGCGCTTGCCCAGGGCCGAGTCGCAGAGAAAGGAATAGACGAACCAGCCGACGAACAACGAGCCGATACCCAGCGCCACGCCTTCGGGGCCGCTGAGGCTGCTGCCGGGGGCCAGCAGGTATAGGGTCGGGTTCCAATAGAACACCACGCACAGCAGCGCGACACCCGACATCCAGGTGAAATAGGCTTCCCATTTGAACCAGTGCAGGTTGTCCGGCATGGACGGTGGAGCGAGTTTGTATTTTTCCAGGTGGTAGATGCCGCCACCGTGGATGGCCCACAAGTCACCAGCCAGACCACTTTTTGGATTGACGCGATTGAGGTTGTTTTCCAGCCAGACGAAGTAGAACGACGCGCCGATCCAGGCCACGCCAGTGATCATATGAACCCAGCGTACGCTCAGGTTCAGCCATTCCAGCATATGTGCTTCCACAGTCTTTACCTCTCGCCCGTCACGCTTGTCTGCGCGTGATCGGACCTTCTCTTATTGGTGGGGGGCGAGGATTAGAAATTCATCCTCTTGGAAAAAATGCTCATCGCAGTTATTGCCTGTGCCACTGCGATCAACCACCAGGAAGTCATCCCGCTTTTCGATCGTCAGCACCGGGTGGTGCCAGACGCCGCGATGGTAATTAATGCCCTGCCTGCCGTTGGTGACGAAGGCGCGGACCAAGCCTGATACAGGTGCATCGCCAAGTGGCGCGACCACGATCAGAAAGGGGTTGCCGAGCAGCGGAATGAACGCCTGGCTGCCCAGCGGATGGCGCTCCAGCATGCGCACGGTCAACGGCATCTCCAACGCGTCGGCGCGGAAGATGCTGATGATCGCCTGATCGTCCGGCGTGGCGGTTTGCACCGTTGCCAGGCGATGGAAGCGCATGGTCGAGCCGTTGTTGATCATGAAGTGATCGCTGCCATCGGTTTCGATCACGTCACCGAACGGGGCGAAGGCTTCTTTGGTCAACGGTTCGATCTTGAGTGTGCGCATGCTGGTCTTCTTATCCAAAAAATTCTGTGTCGTTTGTTCAGCTTTTGTGGCGAGGGAGCTTGCTCCCGCTGGGTCGCGAAGCGGCCCTCGAAATGGGACTGCTACGCAGTCCAGCGGGAGCAAGCTCCCTCGCCACAGGTGCGGTGTCTACTTCGCTATCTTGCCCAGCACCCGCAGACGACTCACGCCACCATCCGGGAACACGTTCAGGCGGATGTGGGTGATCGGCCCCAGGGCCTTGATCTGCTCGGCGAAGGTGTGTTCGGCGTGCATTTCCAGTTTCTGGCTGGGCAACAGCTCACGCCAGAACAGCGATTGGGTTTCGATCTGGCTGTCGGTGCCGCCCTTGACGAACGCGCCCTGGATCGAGCAACTGTCGGGGTAGTTGCCCTTGAAGTGCAGGGTGTCGACGATGACTTGCTCAACGATGCCGGCGTGGCCCAGGGCGACGATGACCCAGTCATTGCCCGGGGTGCGACGACGGGCGGTTTCCCAGCCATCACCCATGTTGACGCCACGACCCGGGTTGAGGATGTTGCTCATGCGGCCGAAGTGTTCATCGGAGCAGGCCAGGGCACGGCCTCCGTTGAGGGCTGCGGCCAGGTCGATCTGTTCGTTGTCGCCCACGGCCGACCAGTCGCGGTACGGAATGCCGTAGACCCGCAACCGAGCCACGCCGCCATCGGGGTAAATATTGAAACGCAGATGGCTGAAGGCCTGGTCGTTGTTGATTTCGTGATAGTGGTGGCTGTTGCCTTGCAACTCGACGGCCGACAGCACTTCAGTCCATTGGGTGTTTTCGTCTGGCTCGCCTTCAGTCAGGAAGCAGGCTTCGAGGGAGGCCGACGGGGGATAGTTACCGGTGAAGAATGAGGTGTCGATGTCCACGCCTTTGATCGAACCCGCCACGCCCAGGCGGATCACTGCGCTGTCGTAGCCTTCGAAGCGCTTGCGCCGCGATTCCCAGCCGTCCATCCACTTGCCGTTGTCGTCGAACACGCCCTCCTTCCACACGGCCGGGGTCGGCTGGAACAGACGGTTGGCGTCGGCGAACCAGTCATCGGTGACCGAGATGATCTTGGTGCCGAGGCGGGCGTCGGCCAGGTTGACGAACTTCTCGAAAGGTACGGCGTAAGCTTTCATTCTTCTTGTCTGCCTTTAATAAGTTGGCTGGGGATGCTTGCAGGAGGCTGCTCGCTAAAGGGTCAGTAGTCGGAACAACGCGATCTTGTTGATCTCTGCCAGCGCGCATTTGAATTCGGTGTCTACCGAGTGATGGATGCGCGTTTCGAACGCCGCGAGGATCTGGTGCCGGTTGCTGCCTTTTACCGCCATGATGAAGGGAAACTTGAACTTGGCCTTGTAGGCGTCGTTCAGCTCGGTGAAGCGCTGAAACTCTTCGGCCGTGCATTGGTGAATACCGGCGCCGGCCTGTTCGTTCGTGCTGGCTTCGGTCAGTTGGCCCTGGACGGCAGCAAAGCCTGCCAGGTCCGGGTGAGCGTTGATCAGTGCCAGCTGGCTGGCGTGATCGGCACTCAACAGGATGTCGCTCATGCGCTGGTGCAGGGTTTCGATCTGGTCGATCGACGGGTCCTGGCCCAGGTCGAAAGCCTTTTCCGCGACCCATGGCGAATGTTCGTAGATATCGGCAAAAGCCCGGATGAAGGCTTCACGGCTCAAGGTCGAGGGCTTGAGGGTCTGGAAGGCGGTCATTTCGACGCTCCTGGTTTCGAAGCCCCTTGATACGGATGGGTCTGCTGCCAGTGACGCGCAATGTCGACACGACGACTGAACCAGACGTGTTCATGGCCTTTGACGTATTCGAGGAAACGCTTGAGGGACGCCAGGCGGGCAGGGCGGCCGATCAGGCGGCAATGCAAGCCGATGGAGAGCATCTTGGGGGCTTCGGCGCCTTCGGCATACAGCACGTCGAAGGCGTCCTTGAGGTATTGGAAGAAATCATCGCCCTTGTTGAAACCCTGCACCTGGGTGAAGCGCATGTCGTTGGTGTCGAGGGTGTAGGGGATCACCAGATGCGGTTTGCCATTGGGCGTGTTCGGTTCCCAGTAGGGCAGGTCGTCGTCGTAGGTGTCGCTGTCATAGAGAAAACCGCCTTCCTCCATGACCAGCCGGCGGGTATTGGGGCCGGTGCGACCGGTGTACCAACCCAGCGGGCGCTCGCCAGTGATTTCGGTGAGGATGCGGATCGCTTCGAGCATGTGCTCGCGCTCCTGGGTCTCATCCATGTATTGGTAGTCGATCCAGCGATAGCCGTGGCTGCAGATTTCGTGACCGGCGGCGACCATGGCACGGATCACCTCCGGATGGCGCTGGGCGGCCATGGCCACGGCGAAAATGGTCAGCGGGATATCGAATGCCTTGAACAGCTTGAGGACCCGCCAGACCCCGGCACGGCTGCCATACTCGTACAGCGATTCCATGCTCATGTTGCGTTCGCCCTGCAGCGGTTGTGCCGCGACCATCTCCGAGAGGAACGCCTCGGATTCCTTGTCGCCATGCAGGATGTTGCGCTCGCCGCCTTCTTCGTAATTGAGCACGAAGGACAGGGCGATACGGGCATTGCCCGGCCACTGCGGATGGGGAGGGTTATTGCCGTAACCGATCAGGTCGCGTGGGTAGTCAGCGCTCACTGCAGTTTTCCTTCTTGTTCGAACCATGTGGGTGGCGCCCTGGCGATGGATCATAGGCTGGCGTCACGACGATGGAGTGATTGTATACAACTTTATATGCGATTTGTAAGCCTGGTTTTTTGCATTTTTCACCGCTGTCCCGGGTTTGTCTACACTGCAAGAAACCTGCCCATATGGTCAATTAATGGTTGGAAGAATGGCGTATCCGTTGGTTTGGCTTAAGATTGGGCGGGAACCTTTGTCGGGACGAGTGCCGACTGAATATCTGTTTTTTATTGTGTACAATTTTCTTTTAAAGTGTCTTAATTCGCTCATCGCCGTAGTGTTTCGTGCTCCGAAACGGTGCGGCCTGTCTTTCAACTGATTCAGGAGGCGTCGCGCCGGACTGCCCAGCAGCGAGGCACGCACAATCAATGGGACGTTTGACTACTCACGTTTTGGATGCTGCACACGGCTGCCCGGGCAGCTCGATCAAGGTCGAGTTGTACCGCGTGGAAGGTTCGCAACTGCAGCTGGTCGCCAGCGCGCTGACTAACAGCGACGGTCGCTGCGACGCGCCGCTGCTGCAAGGGGATAACTACCGTTCGGGCGTCTATCAGATTCAATTCCATGCCGGCGATTACTACCGCGCCCGTGGTGTCCAGTTGTCCGAGCCGGCGTTCCTGGATGTGGTGGTGCTGCGCTTCGGCATTTCGGCCGAGCAGGAGCATTATCACGTGCCCCTGCTGATTTCGCCTTACGCCTATTCAACCTATCGAGGCAGTTGAGCCCCCAAGCAACTGCCTGGTCCTGGAAGCCACTGCGCATAAAGCTTCTTTGGTTTTTCGCCCGCTCACACTGCGGGCTTTTTTTGCGCGGCGTATTTACAGCCTGGAATTGTCATCCCGGATGATGAAGACCGTGTCGGCAATGCCTGGACGGATTTCAGTACCGCCTTTGAGCCAGATGATTTTGTTGGCAGCGTGGGCGTCCCTGACGACTTTCGCCGCGGCTTCGCCGAGCTGGTTTTCCAGGAGGACGCCGGCTGTATTGGGGTCCAGGTACGTTGGCAGGGAAATCTTTGGGATCCTGGTGCGATGCAGGCTCATGAAAAATACATGGTCATGCTCGGCGCGTTGGAATACCAATGCCGGGAAACTATTGTAGGAGCTTGGCTCCATGACCGTGTAGCCGTTGCGGGTCAGAAGGGCGGCCATAAAGCGTTTGAACTCCACGGGTGTGTACGTCGACTGGAAAGAAAGCCACTGTCGCTGGAACCGCATGGGATCAAAATCCAGCCGCTCCAGCGTCCCCGTCGAAAATGGGGCGGGCAGGGTTATCGAGCGGGCAGCCCCTCTGGAGGAGGCCGTGGTCGCAAGCGTTGGCAGCATCAAGAGCGGATCGGACCATTGCGGATGCGGCGCGAGGTTGGCGTTTTTCCAGCCGTTGAAAATCTGGCGCAGGGCGGTCAAGCCCGCGGCATCGGCGAACGGTCCGTTATTGGCGAGTTCGAATTGCTTTCTTGCGATGTTTTCCAAGGTGACTGTCGTGACTTCTGGAAAACAATCCCTGACGTAAGCCGTCAGTGGTTTTTCAAAGGGAAGCCGGGCGTCAATTTCCCACTGGTTATCCGGTGGGATTTGCATTGCGCCTCGGGGCTGCTCGTCAGGCGTATGCCGGAGGGTGGCTTCCAACAGGTCAAAATCATAGGTGGGATGAGTGGGCGGCTGAACGTAGGCGATCGGATGTTCTCGCGCGTCGCTGCGTGTCACCACCTTGTAGTGGACGTTGTCCAGGGTGATGAACTCGGACACCATGAATCTTGGGTCGATCCCCCAGTTCTTACTGAATACCGGGGCGCTTTGCCCAGGTGCTTCGCTCTGTGAGGTCGTCGCACGCTGACGCTTAGGCGCGGTCACTGGCGACGCCTCATCATCCGATAGCCTATGGGGCGTGGAAGCCAGATCGGAATCATCGTCGTGCATCGCCTCTCGGTGCGGAATCTGACGCCATAGGTGGCTGCCTTCCACTTGCTCCAGGCGTGGTCCGGAGGCGACGAGTTCGATGCCTGACCGGGCCCTGTAGTTCTGTTCGGAATCGCGTCCAAGCAGCACCGTTCCACCTTCTGAAAGCTCGACGTAAGTGCGTGTCCTGAACGTCCGGATCCCAGACGTTGCGTCCGGCTCCGATAACATGGGCACCAGCTCGGGTGAAAGGTAGTAATCGTCCAGCGATACCGAGGCAGGGGCTTCACGGATGGTGGCCGGTGATGCCATTTCGGATATCTGAATGGTCGAGAGCAAAGATTCAGGCGTTTCAATCGAGTGCTCGGTTGGCGAGACGGATGGTGGATCGATTCCCTCTCCCCTCACTGGGTTTGCGAGCGTTGTTTCCGCTGTCGTATCGCGGCTGGAGTGAGGTGTATCGGGGGGCGACTTTGGCGGCTTGGGCCGGGTGTTTTGTCTTGGACTCATTGAAAATGCCTGTTCTTGAGTTTGAAAAATAGTGTTGATTCATGCGGCCATGAAGCGAGCGGCCTGTCGCATAGCGGGCAGGCCCAGGGCTTGAGAATGTTCGTGGAAAACCAACAGGCAGATGCGGTACATATGTATGGCGTCTGGAAAAAACTTCGAAAAGATGCCTGAAGCCTATATCTGTTCGGGAGAGGGCTCAGCCAATGAGAGGAGCCAGCCCATTTGCGAAAGCCTGATGCCGAAGACCGCGCTCAGGGCTAGCGCCCGGGCAAACATCACCGAGTGTGCCAATGTGACGCTCTCCATCAATTCCACGCACTTGCCACGCAACGAACGCAGGGCTTCATCCCCCATGGGTGGGGTCTGGCTGAGGCCATCGCGGGCCAGGTCCTGATAGATCTGGAGGGCGTGTTCACACAGGTCTGTTTTTTTCAGGTCCGCCGTCTCAATGACTCGGGACTTATCGGTGTCGAGGATCCATTGGCGGGTTTTGAGGTTATAGCTCAAGTTGCCGGGAGACCCATCCTTGACAGCAATGTGAAGGACCTTCAGTTCTTCGGATGCCAGGCTGGACAGTTCGCTGGGCAACACTGCGCTGGGATCGGCGAGTGGGACAAAGTACCGGCCATCGAGCGCTTCTACATAAACTCGCTCGAACAGACTGTCGACAGCATGGACAACGCCTCGTGCGGTGATGACGCGTATCTGGTCGACAAGGTCTCCAGCTTCATGGACTGGAAGATGAATGATTGCTGTGCCGATCCGCAGCAGGTTGGAAGAAAACGTGATCTCAACTGGCCCGAGGTGCCGGGCGTCGAGTTCCCATAGCGAGGCCCGGGGGAGTCGGGGGTTGGCGCCGGCCAGCGCGCCCGGCGTGGACAGGCGTAGCGTCATGTCCGGGCTCAAGTGAACAAGGTAGGTGGCGCCTTCGCCAATCAGGACTTCGATGCCTGTCTGTTCGGTAGGGGATGTGAGCAGGGCGCAGGCTGCCCAACTGCGCATGTAGTGGGGATGCTTGTCCAAGGGCTGTAGGTAGGCGTAGTGCTTTCTCGTCGGTGTGAGTGCCCGTGGCGCTTCTGTTTTCCACTCGACCGGCTCTTTACCGATGAATGTTTTGTCCAGCAACAGATCATAGTCAGGCGAGGGTTGGACCAGACGGTAGGATGAGCCGTCGTTCATGACCAGAATGAACGTGTGATGCGAACCCAAGGCGGAAAATGCACGCCGCCCTGTCTGCGGGTTTTGCGCGCTATAACGTTCATCGGAACTTGCCAGGTTCTTCAAGACGACTCGGCGAACGCCAAAGTGTAATGTCAGGCCACATTCGCCGTATTTCACGGTATCCCCTTCGGCTTCCTGAGTGGCGTGGGCGCTGTAATGGGCTTCGATACGGGTCAGTTCAGCGTCGCTATAGTCCAAATGGAGGGTGGTGGAGAATTTGCTTTTTTGCTTGACCTTGAGCCGGGTGAGTTCATTGATGCGCGAAACATAAAAACTCGTGTCTTTGTCATGGGCGATCTGCTGCTCGCTTCGTCCATTGAGAATGGCCGGGTTTCGTGGTGTTCCTGCCTGCACCACGATGGCTTCAATGTCCAGCGGACCGCGGTGCTCGATCGTGTCAGGCAGGTCGGGTACCAAATGGTAGCCATCCTGGGTGATGAACGTCAGCCTATTGTTTTGTAGGGGGCTTGGATAATCGGTGTCTTCATAGACGTTCCTGATGATGACTTTTCGAAGCGCCCAGTCGTTGGCATCGAAGCAGGACGTCAGAACCAAATGACCTTCTTCTATCCGCCAGCTTTCAATCAGGTCCGCTCTCCAGTCCAGAGCGATGACGCTGTTGCCTACGCCATCTTCGCTGATGGAGACACAACCGGGTTTATGCGCGATGGCATAGACGTCATCGCCAGGTCCACCGTCTGCGTTACGGTTGTTTCCATTCAGGAGAAAAATCCGGTCATTTCCCGCGCCGGCCTCGATTGAGTCATTGCCGCGGGATTTAATAATGTTCGGGCCGGCGCTACCCTTGATGACGTTGGCACCGCCCTCGGGGATTTCGACATTTTCAATGCCTTCAAGGCGCGCATGGGGAGTGTGTTCGCTCTCTGTTTGATGACTGGCTTGAGTGATGACGGATACGTGCCCGGCCTCCAGGTCGACCTGATAGCCCAGGCGCGGCTCCTGACTATTGCGGGTGCGACCTGATAAGATGAGCGTATCGTTGCCCAGGCCTCCCACCAGGGTATTCGTTGTTTGTCCTCCACTGAGAGACTCTGCCGAGCCCTCGAAGATGAAAACGTCATCTTTCACGCCGCCGGTCAGTTTTTTAACGCCCGCCCCGTAATGGAAGACATTTGGCTGGTTTTCAACGCCTAGAACCGTGTCGTCGCCACCGCCGATATACCAATGGATGCCTTTATCTTCCGCCGACGTTTCAATGACTGCGCCGGGCGTCTGAGCAGTAACGCCACTTCGCGCGTCGATCCAGTCGTCGCTGTCCTTGATCCTGGGACGTACTGTGGTCGCCTGGTATTGTTCTCCCGTCCACCAATTCCAAGTGGTGTAGGTCACCGGTTCGAGTTCTACGGTGAATGCTCCGTTTACGATCGCCTCAGTGCTGTCTTTCAACGGGCCCTTGAGCAAGTACAAGGCATTGGCCCGCAGCCGCTTGGTATGTTCGGCGGTCGCCTTGGCGAGGGTGTAGCGATCCTGGATGTCTTTATCAGGGCTGATTGCCCAGAAAGCGAGCCAACCGGTGCGCAGGCGCTCGTGCGCGGTGAGTTCGATATAGTCGTCGATTTCATCGACTTGACGAATCGCGCCCCAGATTTGTGATCCCACCACCAGGATAAGCCCTGCGGCAAGGCCCACGGGTCCGGCTGAACTGAAGCCTGCCAGTGCGGCGATGCCGAGGGTCAAGCTCATGGCCGCACTGGTGACGCTCAAGGCGGCGCTGACGTAGTGGTCGGTGGCTTCCTTGCCGGTGGCGCGGGCGGCGGCCTTGAAAGAGTCGACAGCGGCGATGATATCGAAAGGCAGTGTCAGTACGCTGGCGATCAAGCTGCTTCCACGGGCGAGCCTTATGGCGAAGCCTGTTTTGGCGAAATCCCTGAGGGCGCTCTGGCCGGCCTTGATCATCTGAGTGGCTTGTCGGGTCACCGCTGCCTCGACACCGATCGAGGCCATCTCGGCCGCCACGCCGGCCCCGTTGAAGACCGTCTGGTAAGCGTCCTTGTTCTGGATGGCGTCCTGCAGGCCTCGCAGACCGCTGTAGATGCCGAAGGCCTGGAGGCCAAGGCCCGTTGGGATGAGGAGGTTGCTCTTCGCTTGGCTCACCCAACTCATGGTTTGCGAGAGCGCATGGAGGTTGAGTCTCTGGGCGGCGTTCAAAAGCTTTTCAAGCGTGCTTCGATACCCGGTTGGTTCAGCCTGTGTATCAGGATTTTCTTTCAACAAGGGGCGCGCCGTGGGCGAACGTTGACTCGCTATTTCGAAAAGCAAAGTGGGTAACCGATAGTCGTCCACATCGCTGGTGATCGTCATACGCGTTTCGATGTCAACGGCGCTGAACTGCAGCGAGTTCAAGAAAAAGCGATTGGGGGTGCGGAAAAAAGTATTGTCCCCTGTCAGCGGTTGTCCATCGGTCGTGGCGCCCAACGCATCCAGGGCTGAACGGGTCACCTTCACGGTGCCGATAGAGAGCGGGCCATAAAGTTTATCCACGACGTCGAGTTGGGCCTGCCGATGCTTGTGTTCGGTGCTGAGCGGCGTCTCATCGGCCACCCTGAAGTCGAGTGTTTCGGCGGTGTGCTCATTGGCATGAAAGCCCAGGTCCGTAATGACTACGGCGTGCTCGTCAGAAACAGGGGAGGGATAGAAAACCTTGGTCATTGTGAACGTCCTTGTTCAACGATGATGTGAATGGCCCTCTATCTAAGGTGTTTTCCTGAAGGGTGTACATCGATTGGTTGTTGCGGTGTTTTGCGAAAGCCTGACATGAAAAACGACGGGTTCAGTGGCTGGACAGTAAAGAGGCTGCGCCCGCGCCGCCAAATAATCCTGCGCTGATGCGGTTGAACCAGCTCTGGCCTTTCCCCGTACGCAAATACCGCGCCGCGCCGTGGGCGCCGAGACCGTAGGCCAGCTTGCACAGCAGGTCGAGCACGGTCCAGGTGGCGATCATGATCAACAGTTGCGGCAGGAACGCTTGCTCGGCGCTCAAGAATTGCGGCAGGAACGCGGCGAAGAACAGGATGTCCTTCGGGTTGCTGGCGCCCAGCACGAACGCCCGGCCGAAGAGGGCGCCAAAGCGTGGGACGGCTGCGGCCTGGGGCACTTCGGCGCCTTGGGCGGGTTGGCGCGACTGCTGCCAGCTCTGCCAGGCTAGATAAAAAAGGTACAGCGCACCAACGATCTTCAGGGCACTGAACAGTTGCTCCGAGGCCATCAACAACGCACCGAGCCCCAACGCCGATGCGCTCAACAGGCAGATCGAGGCGATTACGCCGCCGAGGAACGCCGGGTACGAGCGGCGCAGGCCGTAGTTCAGGCTATTGCCGATCATCAACAGCGACAGAGGGCCGGGGATGAGGATCACCACCAAGGCGGCGCCGCTGAACAACAGCCAGGTTTCCAGATTCATTGCGTGGGTCCTCAGGTGCAAAAGCCTCATCCAAGGGATGAGGCGGGTGGCTAGGTGTATCGCTTACAAGAAGATGAACTTGGCGATGAAGATCGCGCAGAGCACCCACAGGCTGACGGAGATTTCCTTGTGTTTACCGGTGCCGGCCTTGAGCACCACATAGGTGATGAAACCCAGGGCGATACCGTCGGCGACCGAGAACGTCAGGGGCATCATGATGGCCGTGACGATGGCCGGGATACTGTCGGTCGCCTCGTCCCATTCGATATGGGCCATGCCGCCCATCATCAGCATGGCGACGTAGATCAACGCGCCGGCCGTGGCGTAGGCCGGGATCATCCCGGCCAGCGGTGCGAAGAACATGGCGGCAATAAATAGCACACCGACGGTCACGGCGGTAAGCCCCGTCCGGCCACCCGCCGCTACACCGGCGGCGCTTTCCACGTAGCTGGTCACCGGCGGCACGCCAACCATGGCGCCGAATACACTGGAGGCGCTGTCGGCTTTCAAGGCGCGGGACAGGTTCTCGATCTTGCCGTCGGCTTTCACCAGGCCGGCGCGCTGGGCAACGCCCATCAGGGTGCCGGCGGTGTCGAACATGTGCACGAACAGGAAGGCCAGCACCACGCTGATCATGCTGACGTTGAACACACCGGCTACGTCCATCGCCATCCAGGTGGGAGCCAGGCTCGGTGGTGTCGACATGACGCCGTTGTACTGCACCAATCCCAGGCCCCAACCGGCCAGGGTCACCGCGATGATGCTGATCAGGATCGCGCCGAACACGCGGTGATAACTGAGCACGGCGATCATCAGGAAGCACACCGCGGCCAACAATGGACCGGGCTCACGCAACGAGCCGAGCTTGATCAGGGTCGCGGGGCTGTCGACGATGATCCCGGCGGTTTTCAGGCCGATCAGTCCGAGGAACAAGCCGACCCCCGCGCCCATGGCGAACCGCAGGCTCACTGGAATGCTGTTGAGCAGCCACTCGCGCACCCGTGACAGGGTCAGGATCATGAACAGCACACCGGAAATGAACACCGCGCCCAACGCGGTTTCCCAGTTGTAGCCCATGGTCCCGACCACGGTGTAGGTGAAGAACGCGTTCAAACCCATGCCTGGCGCCAGGCCCACCGGCCAGTTGGCGTACAGTCCCATCAGCAGGCAACCCAGGGCCGCGGCGATGCAGGTGGCGACGAAGGCGGCGCCGTGATCGATGCCGGCGTCGGCCATGATGTTGGGGTTGACGAAGATGATGTAGGCCATGGTGATGAAGGTCGTCAGGCCGGCAATCAGCTCGGTCTTCACCGTGGTGCCATGCAAGCTGAGTTTGAAGATGCGCTCCAGCCAGCCACTGCGTAGCGGCGGCGAGAGGTCCAGCGTCCGGGCTTCGGGTTTGCGGCTTTCCACAGCGAGTACTCCTCAAGAGTCTTATTGTTATTTCCAGCACCGCATACGCCCTGGGGGTGGTTGCGATGCGCTGAGGCAGGTAAGGCTGGCGAAGTATGTTGACCTGTTGGTCAGGAACTCGCACGAAGCGAATTATGCTTTTGTATACAAATAATGCAAATAATGTTTTCTATGTTGTCGACGAAATGTCGGGCGATAGGGATATATCGCCGTTGCGGGCACTATCGCGAGCACGCTTTGCTCCCACAGCGAGCGTCCGCTGAGACCCTCCGTGGGAGCAAGGCTTGCCCGCGATGGCGATAGACCGGGCAATACACAGCTTGCGGAGGAAACTCAGTCGACAGCCACCTGTCCCTTCCCCAGTGCCAGGTTTACCGCCAACCAGCCATTCACCGCCGCCTCCCCAGCCTCGGTAAACACCCGCTCCAGCAATTTCACCTGCTCACGCCGCAACGCCTGTTCGAACCGCTCGCCCTCGGCCGTCAGTTCCAGCAGCCGTTTACGCTTGTCGGTCTCGGACGCGACGCTGTTCACCAGGTGCATTTCCATCAGCTGCCGCAACGGCATGTTCAGCGCTTGCTTGCTCACGCCAAGAACCGCCAGCAACTCCTTCACGCTCAGGGACGGGTAGCGGGCGATGAAAAAAACGATGCGCTGGTGCACCCGGCTCAACCCGCGGCGCTCGAGCATTTCATCGGCCTTGGCGGTGAACGCCTGGTAACCGAAGAAGAACGCTTCCATGGCCATTTGTTGGGATGTTGGGTTTTTAAGGTCAAGCATATTGACGTATCCACACGGGTCGGCGTAATTTCGGTCAACCAGTTTGACTCATTCCTCCCGTGCCCCGCTACAGGTGACCCCATGGCTTTTTCCGAACGTGTCTCGCGCCTCAAAAGTTCTTTGATTCGAGAAATCCTCGCGGCGGCGCAGCGCCCTGAAGTGATGTCGTTCGCCGGCGGCCTGCCGGCCGAAGCCATGCTGCCGAAAGTGGAATGGGCGGCCATGCCCTTGTCCATGGGCCAGTACGGCATGAGCGAAGGCGAACCCGCCCTGCGCGAAGCCCTGGCGGCCCAGGCGCGGGCGCTGGGTGTGGCCTGTGAGGCGAGTCAGGTGCTGGTGGTCAGCGGCTCCCAGCAAACCCTTGACCTGGCGGCCAAGCTGCACATCGACGTTGGGACTGAAGTGATGTTGGAAGCGCCCACTTACCTGGCGGCGTTGCAGATTTTCCAGCTGTTTGGCGCCGATTGCATCACGGTGCCCCTGGAAGCCGACGGTCCGGACCTGAAAGCGTTACGGGCTCGGCTGGAGCGGCATCGGCCGGCGTTCATCTACCTGATTCCGACCTTCCAGAACCCCTCGGCGGTGCGCTACAGCGAGACCAAGCGCGATGCCGTGGCGGCGCTGCTGGATGAGTTTGGCGTGACCCTGATCGAAGACGAACCTTATCGCGAGCTGACCTTCGACGGCGGCAGCGCCACGCCGATTGTCAGTCGCTTGCGCAAGGCCAGTTGGATCTACACCGGCACGGTGTCGAAAACCCTGTTGCCCGGGCTACGGGTGGGCTATTTGATTGCCAGCCCGGATCTGTTCCCGCATCTGCTGCGACTCAAGCAGTCAGCGGACCTGCACACCAATCGCATCGGCCAATGGCAGGCGTTGCAATGGATCGGCACCGAGCGGTACCGTCGCCATTTGAGTGAGCTGAGGGATTTTTACCGGGACCGCCGCGATCGGTTCCAGGCCGCGCTGGAGAAGCATTTCACCGACCTCGCGGACTGGAACGTGCCCGAGGGCGGGCTGTTCTTCTGGCTGACCCTCAAGCAACCGCTGGACACCCGCACCTTGCTCGCCGCCGCACTGGCTGCCGACGTGGCGTTCATGCCGGGGGAGCCCTTTTTCCCCGAGCCGGACCAGCACCCGGGGCACTTGCGTTTGAATTTCAGCCACATCGACCCGGCGCGGCTGGATGAAGGGCTCAAGCGCTTGGCGGGGGTGGTGCGGGAGGCGTTGGCGGCAAAAGCGGCTTGATATCAGGATTCTGCGGTGGCTGTCCGGGCCCCATCGCGAGCAAGCTCACGATGGGGCCAGTCGTCACGGTGGAAAATGGTCAGGCTGCCGAGAACCGCTTGTCCAGATACTCAATGATCACCTTGGACTCATACATCCAGGTGGTCTCGCCATTTTCTTCAATCCGCAGGCACGGCACCTTGATCCGGCCGCCTTGTTCCAGCAGTGTCTGGCGATCCTGCGCGTTGTTTTTCGCATCGCGCAGGGCCACCGGTACGTTGAGGCGGCGCAGGGTGCGGCGGGTTTTCACGCAGAACGGGCAGGCGTGGAACTGATACAGCGTCAGGCTGCGAGCGGCCTGCTCGACCTGCGCCTGGGCCTCGGCTGGGCGCTTTTTCTTGCCCGGGCGGGTGATGAAGTCGATGAAGATGATGAGCTGGCCCAAGCCAACCCGAAGCGCTTTGACGATCACGGTATTAAGCCTCGCGGCAGGGAAGAAGAGGGCGCGCAGCTTACCTGATTTTTCACAGGCGAAAAAAAACCGGCGATCAATGCCGGTTTTCTTCATGCGGCGGATTACTTGATGAGGCTGAGGAATTCGCTGCGAGTGGCGGCGTTTTCCCGGAACTCGCCGAGCATCACCGAGGTGATCATCGAGGAATTCTGCTTTTCCACACCGCGCATCATCATGCACATGTGCTTGGCCTCGATCACCACCGCCACGCCCAAGGCACCGGTCACTTGCTGGACCGCGTCGGCGATCTGGCGGCTGAGGTTTTCCTGGATCTGCAGGCGACGGGCATACATGTCGACGATGCGAGCGACCTTCGACAGCCCCAGCACCTTGCCGCTCGGGATGTAGGCCACGTGAGCCTTGCCGATGAAAGGCAGCAGGTGGTGCTCGCACAACGAGTACAACTCGATGTCCTTGACCAGCACCATCTCGCTGTTGTCGGAGCTGAACAAGGCACCGTTGGTGACTTCTTCAAGGGTCTGTTCATAACCGCGGCAGAGGTACTGCATGGCCTTGGCAGCACGCTTGGGCGTGTCGAGCAGGCCCTCGCGGGAAACGTCCTCGCCCAATTGGCCGAGGATCGCGGAATAATTCTGTTCCAGAGACATGAAACTACCTGTGGGATTTTACGCAAAGGGCAAGGGTACGGTGGCGGACACGGCGCTGCAAGCTCGGCAATCGAGGGCTATTCGTCGCGACCTTCCATCATGGTGCGCTTGAGCATCACGTACACCGCTCCGGCGCCGCCGTGTTTTGCCTGGCAGGAGGTGAAGCCCAGCACTTGCGGGTGCTGGCGCAGCCAGGTGTTGACGTGGCTCTTGATCATCGGCCGCTTACCGTCCAGGCGCACGGCTTTGCCATGGGTGACGCGCACGCAGCGGATTTCGAATTTCGTGGCTTCGGCCAGGAACGCCCAAAGAGCTTCCCGGGCCTTTTCCACGGTCATGCCGTGCAGGTCGAGGCTGCCTTCGAAGGGGATCTGGCCGACCTTCAGCTTGCGCATCTGGCTTTCCTGGACACCGTCGCGTGCCCACATCAACTCGTCTTCCGGCCCGACGTCGATCACGAACTGATCAGACAAGCCATCCACGGTCGTGGCGTCGGTGCGCACGGTAGCGGCCTGGCGCAGCTTGGCGATTTGTGCGCGGTCGGCCTTGGGCTTGCCGGTCTCGGCGCGGTCGTGCTTGATCGGTTTTACGCCCTGGATCGCACTTTTGAACAGGGAAAAGTCGTCGTCTTGCATGTCAGCCTCCGCGAAGCCGACCAGTTTACCCAACTCTGGCGGGATCAGGCGCGACAAAACGTCGGATGGCGGGTCAGTCGTGCTTTTTCATCAGGTGCGGAGCCATGGCCAGCTCCAGGGATTGGCGGGCGCGACGGCGGCAGCGGCGCCAGAGCCAGACGCCCAGCAACAACACGAAAAGACCGATCGCCAGGATGATCGCCGAACCCAGTGGGGTGGCATTCAATTCGCCCAGAGCGGGCGGGCGGCCCAGCAGGCTGGCCGCACCGGCCATGGCCAGCAACACACCGAGTGTTGCCAGTAGCGCGGCGATTGCCGCGCCAAAACGAAACCGCCAGTTGCTCGGGCCCTTGGGCCGCAAGCGACGTGCGTCAAAACCATCGGATAACTTCATTCCGACCTTCCTCAATGGGTATCGGCCCTTCGACCGGAAGATGTTCGGGTTGTTCCTGAAGGTAGGGCAATTGCGGCAAATGCGAGGCTTTTGCGGATGAGCGGCGAAAGTGGCCGCTCATCAAGGCGAATCAGATGAAGTCACGGGTCAACGCCAGGGTGGCGAAGTTGTCCGCCATGATCGCCATTTCGGTCTGCTGAACGTGTTCGGCGCTGAGGACGCCGCCCTTGTACGGCAGGTCGCGAGTGGCGCAGGCGTCTTCCACCAGGGTACAGCGAAAGCCCAGGTTCTTGGCGGCGCGCACGGTGGTGCTGACGCTGGAGTGGCTCATGAACCCGCACACGATCAGGTCCAGGGGGCCGAAGTCTTCCAGGCGCTTTTTCAACTCGGTGCCGTGGAAGGCGCTGGGCAGTAGCTTTTCGATCACGGTTTCGTCGGCCTGGGGTTCGAGGCCGGGAATGAACTCCCCGCGCTCGCCTTGTGGATCGAACAGCCCGCCATGGGTGCCCAGGTGGCGCACATGCACGATTGGCCGACCGGCTGCACGGGCCGCGCCGAGCAATTGCTTGATGTTCGCGACGGCTGCATCCATGCCGCTCAGGGCCAGGGGGCCGGCGAGGTATTCTTTCTGGGCATCGATGATGATCAGGGTCGCTTGACTCAGATTGGCCGCTGCATAACCACGGCCGCTGAGTTGAAACATCGTTTTTGGAACGGACATTCTGGGGCTCCTTCGAGTGGGGCTTTTGCGACATTGTCCTCTGGCTGAGCGGTTCTGTGAATCGCTTCCATCGCAAGGGCCGCCGTTGCTGGCCTACAGCCTTGTCAAGATGCTCATCTTGTTCAATAGGCTGATCAAAAAACGGATAATTCCTACGATTGGTCCGGGGTTTTTCGTTCGTCATCGGGGCGTGTTTGGGTGGGGTCGCGTTTGACTGGTAGACTCGCCCGTCGATTTTTCTGGAGTTTGCCGCCGTGATCACTTCTCGTCTCCGTACCCTGCGCGACCATATCCGTTGGGCCGTCAGCCGTTTCCATGGGGAGGATCTGTTTTTCGGCCATGGCACCGACAATGCGTGGGATGAAGCCCGGCAACTGGTGTTGGGCGCATTGCACCTGCCATGGGAAATTGCCGACAGCTACCTGGACTGCCGTCTTGAAGACGAAGAATTGGTTCATGTGCAGCGCCTGCTGCGCCGGCGTATCACAGAGCGTGTGCCAACCGCCTATTTGTTGGGTGAGGCCTGGTTCTGCGGGATGTCGTTCATCGTCGACGAGCGCGTGCTCATTCCGCGCTCGCCCATCGGCGAACTGATCGAAAAGCATTTCGAGCCGTGGCTGGGCCAGGAACCGGCACGAATTCTTGATCTGTGCACCGGTTCCGGCTGCATCGGCATTGCCTGTGCCTATGAGTTCCCGGAGGCCGAGGTGGTGCTGGCCGACCTGTCGTTCGAAGCGCTGGAAGTGGCCAACCAGAACATCGAGCGCCATGGCGTCGACGAGCGCGTGTTCACGGTCCAGGGCGATGGCTTCGACGGTCTGCCGGGGCAACGTTTCGACTTGATCGTGTCGAACCCGCCTTACGTCGATGCGGAAGATTTCGCCGACATGCCGCAGGAGTACCAGCACGAACCGGAGCTGGGCCTGGCCTGTGGCGATGATGGCTTGAACCTGGTTCGCCGGATGCTGGCCGAGGCGGCCGATCATCTGACCGAGAAGGGATTATTGATTGTCGAGGTGGGCAACAGCCAGGTGCACGTCGAGGCGTTGTACCCGGAAGTCGATTTCGCCTGGCTCGACTTCGAACGCGGTGGTCATGGCGTGTTCATGCTCAGCGCCGAGCAG
>NZ_FOTH01000053.1:0-23482 GCF_900114515.1 Pseudomonas sp. NFACC46-3 | reverse complement strand
AAGCTCCCTCGCCACGGGATGTGGCTGCACCTGACCAATAGCCGTGATCGGTTTGGTGCGCGGACCTGACAGTTCACCGTCGCCTGAGCCACCGCTATCGCGAGCAAGCCCGTTCCCCCAGTCGCCCATCTCCTGCCCACGTCTTCAGCCTTCAAGGCGCTACGTCGTCTACGGCAAGTCGTCTCACTTTACGCCGTGTGGTATGACGACATTTTAAAATTTTGCTCATGGAAATGACCTCTTCTTCGCGAAAAGCCTCGTTAGCGTGTAAGTTTTATTGCGTTTAAGGGGTTGACAGCTCACCAGGAACGTCAGAATAATTCGACACGTTGTATGACGACATACAAATAAACAATAACAACATTTGGTGTTCCTCCCCATGAGAATCACAGGCGTTCACGTCGAAGTCTTTTCCACCCCTTCGCGCCGCGCTCAGGACAGTGCCGGCCATGCCCATCCAGGCGATGAGGTCATGATCAAAATGGCTTTGCTGCGAATCGGTTGCGACGATGGCTCCGAGGGCTATGCCTTCGGCCCGCCTGAGTTGATTCGTCCGCACATCATCGAATCCTTCGTGCGCAAGGTGCTGATCGGTCGTGATCCGATGGACCGTGAAAGCATCTGGCAAGACCTTGCACACTGGCAGCGCGGCAGTGCCGGGCAGTTCACTGATCGGGCGTTGGCCCTGGTGGAGCAAGCGCTGTGGGACTTGGCCGGGCGCAAACTCAAGCTGCCGGTGCACAAGTTGATTGGTGGCTATCGCGATAAGGTTCCGGCCTACGGCTCGACGATGTGTGGCGACGATCTGCCGGGCGGGTTGTCCACGCCGGACGAGTACGGCCAGTTCGCCGAAAAGCTGGTCCAGCGCGGCTACAAGGCCATCAAGCTGCACACCTGGATGCCGCCGATTTCCTTCGCGCCGAACCCGCAAATGGACATCCAGGCCTGCGCTGCCGTGCGTGAGGCGGTGGGGCCGGACATCGCGCTGATGCTCGACGGTTATCACTGGTACAGCCGCATGGATGCGCTGACCATCGGCAAGGCCCTGCAAAAGCTGAATTTCGCCTGGTTCGAAGAGCCGATGATGGAAGACTCGGCGGAGTCCTATGCCTGGCTGGCCGCCAACCTGGACATCCCGGTGTTGGGCCCGGAAAGCATCGCCGGCAAGTTCCACAGCCGCGCCAGTTGGGTGACCCAGAAATCCTGTGACATCCTGCGCGCCGGCGTGGCCGGGGTCGGGGGCATCGGGCCGTGCCTGAAGGTGGCGCACCTGGCCGAGTCGTTCGGCATGGACTGCGAAGTGCACGGCAACGGCGCGGCGAACCTGGCGGTGGTCGGGGCGATCAGCAATTGCCGCTGGTACGAGCGCGGCCTGCTGCACCCATTCCTCGACTATGAAGAAGTCCCGGCGCACCTCAACAGCATTGTCGATCCGATGGACGCCGATGGTTTTGTACACCTGTCCGACCGACCGGGGTTGGGCGAGGACATCAACTTCGCGTATATCGAAGCCAACACCCTGTCTCGACATTGATCCTGTTCCACGCCTGAGGTCGATGGCTGCCCGGGCGACAAGTCTTTATAAATATAAGAAAGGACTGAACCATGAATCTCTGGCCCAAGCGCCTGACCAGGCTGCTGTGTGTCGCCGTGGCCCTGTACGCAGTGCAGGTGCCCGTCAGCCTGGCCCAAGGCGAAACGCCCCCCGACCAATTGGTGGTGGGCATGAGCATGATCAACCTGTTGTCCCTGGACCCTGCCGCGGCGACGGGTCTGGAGGTCGCCGAGGTCAACGCCAACGTCTACGATATGCTTCTGGAGCAGGATGCGGCGCAGCCGGACACGCTGATTCCGGCCCTGGCGAAAACCTGGGACGTCAGCCCCGACCGCATGCGCCTGACCTTCCAATTGCGCGATGACGTGCGTTTTCACTCCGGCGCACCGCTCACTGCCCAAGACGTCGCCTGGTCATTGCAGCGTGTGGTCACCCTCAACCGCGCCCTGGCTTCGACCTGGAAAGCCTACGGTTTCACCGCCGACAACGTCGTCAAGTTGATGCGTGCCGAAGGGCCGCACACCTTTGTCATGGAGCTGCCACGCGTCACGGACCCGATGCTGGTGCTCAACACCCTGGCGACTTCTCCCAGCGCCTTCATCATCGATCGCAGCGTCGCCTTGCAGCATCAGGTCGGTGACGATCAGGGCGCGGCCTGGTTGGCGACTCACACAGCCGGCTCCGGCGCGTTCAAGCTCGATATCTGGCGCGCCAACGACGTGATCCTGATGAGTCGCAATGACGACTATTGGCGCGGCGCGGCGAAGTTGCGCCGGGTGATCATGCGCAACATGACCGAGTCCCAGGCCCTGCGGCTGATGGTCGAGCGCGGTGACCTGGACGTCGCCCGGGGCATGGCGGCCACCGACATCAAGGCCCTGGGCAAGGTCGATGAGGTGCGCATCCAGAGCATCGCCCGGGGCACGCTGTACTACGTGGCGATGAGCATGCAACAGCCGTTGTTCCAGGACATCCGCGTGCGCCAGGCCATTCGCCTGTTGATCGACTACCAGGGCATCAACGATGTGGTGATGCCGCACTACGGTGTGATCAATCAGCGGCCCTTGCAGTTGGGACTGCCGGCACGCCTGGAAGACCCGGGCTATCGCCTGGACGTGGCCGAGGCCAAGCGCCTGTTGGCGGCGGCCGGGCACGCCGACGGCTTTAAAGTGACCATTCGATCGCTCACCGATCCGCCGTTCATCAACATCGCCACCAGCCTGCAAGCGACACTGGCCCAGGCCGGTATCCAGGCGACGATCATCACCGGCACCGGCAACCAGATCTACGGGGCGATGCGCGACCGTCAGTTCGACATCCTCGTCGGGCGCGGCGGTGGCGGGGCGGAGCGTCATCCCCATTCGAGCCTGCGGGCCCTGGTGTACAACCCGGACAACCGCACCGAAGCCAAGCTGAGCAACTTCCAGGGCTGGCGCACCTCGTTCTTCGACCCGCAGCTCAATCAGTTGATCGAGCAGGCCGAGCGCGAGCGTGATCCCGAGCGCCAGCGCCAAATCTACGCACGGATCCAGACCCTCTACGACCAACAGGCCGGGGCGATCATGCCGGTCTCACAGATGGTGGACGAAGTGGTGATCCACGCCGACGTGCGCAACTACATCGGCCACACCGCCGCCACCACGCGTCTTCGGGACGTCTACAAGCAGCGCTGAAATCGACGGCCACAGGGCCAAGGCAGGAATGAACATGTCGACTGCATCCTTTTCAATCTGGACCACCCGGGCCGCTTCGGCGACCCGGCGCGGCGGCTCGGTGGCGGTGACGCTGCTGGGGTTGCTGCTACTGACCTTTTTCATCGGGCGAGTGATGCCCCTGGACCCGGTGCTGGCCATCGTCGGCCCGGACGCCGACGCCTCGGCCTACGCCCAGGTGTACAAAGAGCTGGGCCTGGACAAACCGTTGTGGACCCAGTTCGCGATCTACCTCGGCGACCTGCTGCACGGTGACTTCGGCATGGCCTTGTTGACCGGCAACCCGGTCATCACCGACATCGCCCGGGTCTTCCCGGCCACCTTGGAACTGGCGACCCTGGCTATTCTGTTCGGCGTGTTGGCGGGCTTGCCGCTGGGTGTCTACGCCGCGACGCATCAGGGCCGTGCCGGTGACCATGTCGCACGGCTGATCACGTTGTTCGGTTACTCCACGCCGATTTTCTGGATCGGCATGATGGCCTTCCTGGTGTTCTACGCCTGGCTGGGTTGGGCCGGTGGCGTCGGGCGCATTGGCCTGGCTTATGACGGGCTGATCCCGAAACACACCGGGCTGTTGTTGATCGACACCGCCTGGTCCGGCGACTGGGAGGCCTTTCGCAGCGCCCTGCGGCACATCCTGTTGCCGGCGGTGATCCTCAGCTTCAACTCGGTGGCCTACATCAGCCGCATGACCCGCAGCTTCATGCTTGAGCAACTGTCCCAGGAGTACATCATCACCGCCCGGGTCAAGGGTTTGTCCCAGCGGCGGATCGTTTGGGGGCATGCCTTCGGCAACATTCGCGTGCAGTTGTTGACCATCGTCGCGTTGGCCTATGGCGGCCTGCTGGAAGGCGCGGTGCTGATCGAAACCGTGTTCGCCTGGCCGGGGTTCGGCCAGTACCTGACCAGCAGCTTGCTGCTCGGTGACATGAACGCGGTGATGGCTTGCGTGCTGCTGATCGGCCTCATCTTCGTGACGCTGAACCTAATCAGCGACGCGTTGTACAAGATCTTCGACCCGAGGACTCGCTAATGAACCTGCCCCTGGCTTCCAGCGCACCCGCCGCGCTGCCCGCCTCCAGTACCGCAGCGATGGCCGCCAGTACCTTGCGCCTGCTGCGTTTCCTGCTGCGCAACCCGATGACCTTCGCCGGCCTGATCGTCGTCGCGACCCTGATGCTGGTCGCGGTCTTCGCGCCCTGGATCGCCGGCCACGATCCGCTGTTGCAGAACCTCGCCGGGGCCTTGCAGGCACCCAGCGGCGTGCACTGGTTCGGCACTGACGAATACGGTCGCGATGTCTTCGCCCGGCTGGTGTATGGCTCGCGCATCACCCTGTACATCGTCTTGCTGGTGACGGTGATCGTCGGCCCCATCGGCCTGCTGGTCGGCACGGTTTCCGGCTACTTCGGCGGTTGGGTCGACAGCCTGTTCATGCGCATCACCGACATCTTCATCTCGTTCCCCAGCCTGGTCCTGGCGCTGGCCTTCATCGCCGCCCTTGGCCCGGGCCTGGAGCATGCGGTGATCGCCATCGCGCTGACGGCTTGGCCGCCGATTGCCCGGCTTGCCCGCGCCGAAACACTGCCACTGCGCAACGCTGACTTCGTTGTTGCGGTGCAGCTCCAAGGCGCGTCGAGCACCCGCATCATCCTGCGCCACATCATCCCGATGTGCCTGTCGTCGGTGATCATCCGCCTGACCATGAACATGGCGAGCATCATCCTCACCGCCGCCGCCCTGGGTTTTCTCGGCCTCGGCGCCCAGGCACCGTTGCCGGAGTGGGGCGCGATGATCTCCACCGGGCGGCGCTACATGCTCGAAAGCTGGTGGCTGGTGGCGGCACCCGGTGCGGCGATCATGCTGGTCAGCCTGGCCTTCAACCTGTTGGGCGACGGCTTGCGCGACGTCCTCGACCCACGCAGCCAATCCTGAGGAACAGGCCATGACTGAGATAAAACTTGCGGTACAGGACTTGTGCGTGGAATTTCGCAACGCCGGCAAAACTTCCCTGGCGGTGCGTAACGTGTCGTTCACCCTGGGCCGGGAAAAACTCGCCATCGTTGGTGAATCCGGCTCAGGAAAATCCACCGTTGGCCGCAGTCTTTTGCGTCTGCATCCGCCGACCGCGCGGGTCACCGCCAAGACCTTGCGCTTCGCCGATATTGACCTGTTGGCCGCCAGCGAAAAGCAGATCCAGGCGATTCGCGGCGCGCGCATGTCGATGATCATGCAAGACCCCAAGTACTCGTTGAACCCGGTGGTGCGCGTCGGCGAACAAATCGCCGAGGCCTACCTGGCCCATCACAAGGTGCCCCATCGCGAAGCCCGCGAACGCGCCTTGGACATGCTCGCCAAGGTGCATATCCGCGACCCACGGCGGGTCTATGACCTGTACCCGCACGAGGTCTCGGGCGGCATGGGCCAGCGGATCATGATCGCCATGATGGTGATCACCGATCCCCAGGTGATCATCGCCGACGAGCCCACCTCGGCGCTGGACGTATCGGTGCGCCGACAGGTGCTCAATGTGCTGGAGGAGTTGGTCAGCGAACGTGACCTGGGGCTGATTTTCATCAGTCACGATTTGAATCTGGTACGGCATTTCTGTGATCGCGTGCTGGTGATGTACGCCGGTCGCGTGGTCGAGTCGATTGCCGCCGCCGACCTGGATAACGCCACCCATCCCTACACCCAAGGCCTGTTGGCCGCATTGCCGAGCCTGGACCATCCGCGCGCCACGTTGCCGGTGCTGCAGCGCGACCCACACTGGTTGAATGCTTGAGGAGCCTGTCATGAGCATGATTGAAATCGCCGGCCTGAACCTCAGTTTTGGTACCGGTTCGGCACTGAACGCAGTACTGCACGACGTCGACTTGAGTGTCGCCGAAGGTGAGGCATTCGGCTTGGTGGGGGAGTCCGGTTCGGGCAAGACCACCGTGCTGCGCTGCCTGGCCGGGCAGTACCAGCATTGGAGCGGACAACTGCGGGTCGCCGGCCAAGCCGTGACGCGCAACCTGCCGCTGAATCACTATCGCACGGTGCAGATGGTGTTCCAGGACCCGTACGCCTCGTTGCATCCGCGCTACACCATCGATGCCGCGCTGCAAGAGCCGCTGCGCATCCACGGCATCGACGGGCGTGCGCAGAAGGTCAGCGAGATCCTGCGCAAGGTCGGCTTGAACGACAGCTTTCGCTTCCGTTATCCGCACCAGTTGTCCGGTGGCCAGCGCCAACGCGTGGCGATCGCCCGGGCGCTGATCCTGCGTCCCCGGGTGTTGTTGCTGGACGAGCCGACCTCGGCGCTGGACGTCTCGGTGCAGGCGGAAATCCTCAACCTGCTGGCCGACTTGCGTCACCAGGAAGGGCTGACCTACCTGATGGTCACCCATGATCTGGCGGTGGTGGCGCATTTGTGTGATCGGCTGGCGGTGATGCAGCAGGGCCGGGTGGTGGAGACCCTCGACAGCCATCTGCTGGCGAGCGATGGCGCCACGCACGCGTACACCCGTTTGTTGGTGCAAGCCAGTCGGGACATACAACGCGTGCCCATCGCTGTTTGAGGTTCCATTAATTAGTTGTACTTGTTTTAACCCGTAAAAAACGTTGGAGCCCAGGTATCAATGCCGCGCACGCGCTCGCCTGTGATTTAGCGTCTGCCCTAACTAACCTTTCAACCAACAAGAATAAAAAACATGAAAAAGACACTTGTATTAGTTTCCCTCGCTGCATTGTTCACTTCGGTTGTTGCAGTGGCCGATACCGGCTACATCAATGTGCGTCACCAATATGCGGAGAAAACTCGCATGCACGCCGACCGCGCCAAGTTCGGTATACGACTGGACAACGGCGTGGGCCTGGAAGGTGAACTCAAATACAAGACCGCCGGTGACCGGCAAGACGTCGCCTTCGACAATACCGTTGGCAGTGGTCATGAATTCACCGTCAACTACCAGCACAAGATCGATGACCGCTGGACGCTGACGCCTTCGCTGGCCCTGGATAGCGACGAGGAGTCCACCACCTACAAATTGGGCCTGCGCCTGGGTTACCGCGTGACCAAAGAGCTGAGCATCGCCGGGCGCTACCGTTTTGATTCAGCCAAGCTTGACCGCGACCAGATCGACCGTGACGTGCCGCATAATGGCCAGGACGATCAGAAGGTCAACCGTTACGATGTTTATATCAACTATGGCCCTCAAGGACCGTGGGCCTATGAATATCAATTGACTTATTTCGATGCCGACTACATTCGCTATAACGGCGGTACCGACGACTATGAACAGAATGCCGTGGTTAAATACCAGTGGGACAAACGCTGGGCGCCGTTCTTTGAAGTGGGCGATATCAAAGTCAACTCGGTCGACAGTGATCGCCAGTTGCGACTGCGGGTCGGTGTTAAATACAGCTTCTTCTAAATTGTGAGAGCAAGCGCCCCCAGACAGCACTGCTCGTTCAAGGGGGCGATGAATCCGTGGCGAGGGAGCTTGCTCCCGCTTGAGTGCGAAGCGCTCACAAAAATGGGCCTGCTGCGCAGTCCAGCGGGAGCAAGCTCCCTCGCCACAGTGAGTCATGCAAACCTTAAGTGAACAGCATTGGGCTTACTCGTTGTAGAACGCCTGGCGCTGTTGCGTTTCACACAGGCGCATGCGGCTATTGCTCAAATGCAGGTACATGGCCGCCCGCGCCGCATCGACATTGCCGCTGGCGATGGCGTCGAAGATCTGCTGATGTTCGGCGTTGATCCCTTGCAGGTAAGCACTGCGATCGCTTTGCCCGGAGTAGGCGGAGTTCATGCGGGTACGCGGGATCAGCTTCGTGCCCAGGTGCTTCATGATGTCGATCAGGTAGTAATTGCCGGCTGCCTTGGCGATTTTCAGATGGAACTGAAAATCGGCATTGATGGTGGTGCCGGATTTTTCCGGCCCTTGCAGCAACGCCTCCAGCGCCTGGGCCAGTTCGGCCAGGGCTTCGGGCGTTGCGCGTTCGGCGGCCATGCCGGCGGCCTGGACTTCCAGGCTCAGGCGAAACTCCAGCAGGCTGAGCACATCCGACAACGTGGCAATCGTCGCCGGCCCGAGGGTAAAGCCCTCGGGTGCCGGCATGTCCAAAACAAAGGTGCCGACGCCATGGCGCGTCTCCACCAGCCCTGCCGCCTGCAAGCGCGACAGCGCCTCACGCACCACCGAACGACTGACACCTTCTGCCTCCATGATGTGCACTTCGGTGGGGAGCTTTTCGCCGCGCTTGAGAACACCTTCACGCATGCGCTGGGCAAAGCGGTCGACCAGGGTTTCGGCGAGGCGGCGCGGCTTGTTCAGTGGAGATAACGCTTGATCCGTCATCGGCTTGCTCTTGGGTGATCAGCGGGCATTATAGTGCGTTTTGCCGCGAGGTCGCGGCTATAATGCGCGATCGTCTGGCTTTAATGGATAGGTGCAATGGACCGTGTCACACCCGATCGACGCCTGAGCATGACCCAGCAACTGGTGGTCGACCTGACGCAGCAGATACTGGCCGGCGAACTGCCTGCGGGCAGTAAGTTACCCACCGAACAGGTCATCATCAAGGAACGCGGCGTCAGTCGGACCGTGGTCCGCGAAGCCATGTCGCGGCTTCAGGCCGAAGGTTTGGTGGAGACCCGCCACGGCATCGGCACCTTCGTGGTCGACACCGCCCGCCCCGGTGATTTCCAAGGCAGCAAACACGTCAAGGGTGGCGCCTACGACGCGCTCGCCGTGATCGAACTGCGCCTGAGCCTGGAAGTGGAAGCCGCCGGCATCGCCGCACAACGGGCCACGCCGGAACAGTTGCAGGCCATGCGCGAAGTACTCGACGCGGCGAATGCCCTTGAGGCGGCCGATGACGAAAGCGCCCGGGTCGATTTCGAATTCCATTTGCAGATCGTCCAGTGCACCGACAACAGCTTCTTTATCGATGCCATGGCGCATGTGGGCAACACCTTGATCGCGGTGGTGCAACAGGCCGGGCCTGTGGTGACGGACGAGAACCGAGCGTTGCTGGTTCGAGAGCGCGAGCAGATCTATGCGGCGTTGGCGCGGCGTGATGCCGAAGCGGCGCGGGCGTCGATGCGCTTGCACTTGATCAATATGCTGCAGCGGGTTCGAGGTGTGGTTGAGTCAGCGGCGTAATAACACGTCCACCAGTTGCAGCGGCGCCCTGAGGGGGCGCCGCTGCTAGGCTCAGGTTCACACCTTTGCAGGGTTCTGCTTTTGCGGATCAATGCCGTAAAGCCTGATCGCCTCGGCTACTTTTTCCCGAGGTATTTTTCCGTCGTCGGCCAGGGCCTTCAACGCCGCGAGGGCGATGAAGTGCCGATCCACTTCGAAAAATCTGCGCAGCGACTCGCGGGTATCCGACTGGCCGAAACCGTCGGTGCCGAGGGCCACGAAGCGGCGATTGGGTACGAACGGGCGAATCTGGTCGGCGAATATCTTCATGTAGTCAGTCGCGACCACCACCGGCCCCTGTTTGTCCTGCAGGCAACTTTCCACATAACCGATACGCGGCGCATGCTCTGGGTGCAGCAGGTTCCAGCGTTCGGCTTCCTGACCGTCGCGGCGCAGTTCGGTCAGGCTGGTCACGCTCCAGACTTCGCTGCCGACGCCGAAGTCCTGTTCCAGCAACTGAGCTGCCGCGACCACTTCCTGAAGAATCGAACCACAGCCCATCAGCTGGACGTGCTTGCCTTCGACAGTTTTTTCAGGCGCCGAGAGCCGGTACATGCCCTTGAGGATGCCGTGCTCTACGCCTTCGGGCATCGCGGGATGGGCGTAGTTTTCGTTCAGCACGGTGATGTAATAAAAGATGTCTTCGTTTTCGGCATACATCCGCCGCATGCCGTCCTGGATGATCACGGCCAGTTCATACGCATAGGTCGGGTCATAGGACACGCAGCATGGGATGGTCGACGACAGCACATGGCTGTGACCGTCGTCATGTTGCAGGCCTTCGCCCATCAGCGTGGTCCTGCCGGAGGTGGCGCCGAGCAGGAAGCCGCGGGCGCGTGCGTCACCTGCCGCCCAGGCGAGGTCGCCGACGCGCTGGAAGCCGAACATCGAATAAAAGATGTAGAAGGGCACCGTCATCACACCGTGGGTGCTGTAGGACGTACTGGCGGCGATCCACGAAGAAATCCCGCCGGATTCGTTCAGTCCCTCCTGCATGATCTGGCCGTCCCGGGCTTCTTTGTAATAGCTCAACTGGCCGGCGTCTTGAGGCGTATACAGCTGGCCGACGTGGGAATGAATACCGATCTGGCGGAACAGGCTTTCCATGCCGAAGGTACGTGATTCGTCCGGGACGATGGGCACGATCAGCTTGCCGATGTTAGGGTCCTTGAGCAGCGTGCCGAGAATGCGCACGAACGCCATGGTGGTGGAGATGGCCCGTTCGCCGGTGCCTTTGAGCTGTGTGTCCAAGGCCGACAAGGGTGGAACCTGCAAGGGGGCCACGGCATTGAAGCGGGCCGGGATGTAGCCGCCCAATTGGTTGCGCCTGGCTTGCAGGTAAAGGGCCTCGACGCTGTCCGCAGCCGGCTTGAGGTAAGGCATGTCGCCCAACTGGTCATCGCTGAGTTCCAGTCCGAACCGATCACGGAACGCCTTGACCGCGTCGTCGCCCATTTTTTTGAGTTGGTGATTGATATTCTGGCCTTCACCAGCTTCGCCCATGCCAAAACCCTTCACGGTCTTGGCCAGGATGACGGTCGGCCCGCCGGTATGGCGCATGGCGGCGGCATAGGCGTTGTGGACCTTCTCCGGGTCGTGGCCGCCGCGAGACAGCTTCCAGATATCGTCATCGCTCAGGTCGCTGACCAGCTCCAACAGCTCGGGGTACTTTCCAAAGAAGTGCTCGCGCACATAGGCGCCGTTCTGGGATTTGTAGTTCTGGTAGTCGCCGTCCACGCACTCCATCATCCGCTGGCGCAGCAGGCCGCTCTTGTCTTTTTCCAGCAGGACATCCCAGCCGCTGCCCCAGATCACCTTGATCACATTCCAACCGGCCGCCCGGTACAGGCTTTCGAATTCCTGGATTACCTTGCTGTTGCCACGCACCGGGCCGTCCAGGCGTTGTAGGTTGCAGTTGACGACAAAGATGATGTTGTCGAGTTTCTCCCGACCCGCCAGGGAAATCGCCGCCAGCGATTCCGGCTGGTCCATTTCACCGTCTCCGAGGAACGCCCAGACTTTGCGGCCCTGGTGTTCCTTCAGGCCGCGATCCTCCAGGTAGCGCATGAATCGCGCCTGGTACGCGGCCGTGATGGGCCCGAGCCCCATGGACACCGTCGGGAACTGCCAGAAGTCCGGCATCAGCCGTGGATGCGGATAGGACGACACGCCATCGCGGTCGGTCTCGCGACGAAAGTTATCCAGCTGATCCTCGCTCAGGCGGCCTTCCAGATAGGCGCGTGCGTAGATGCCAGGAGAGGAGTGGCCCTGGATGTACACCATGTCACCGGCGAACTGCTCGGTGCGGCCACGGAAAAAATGCTCGAAGCCAACGTCATACAAAACCGCCGCCGACGCGTAAGACGCGATGTGCCCGCCCACGTTCGAATGTTTGCCGGCGCGCAGCACCATGGCCAGCGCGTTCCAGCGAATGTAGGCGTTGATCCGGCGCTCCACGGCCAGGTCGCCGGGGTAAGGCTGCTGGCGGTCTACCGGGATCGTGTTGACGTAGGGCGTCGTTACGCGACCGTAGAAATCACCGTGGCGGTTGGCGTCGAAATCAAGCATCTGATCGATCAGGAAGTGGGCGCGAGGGCGCCCTTCGACACTCGCCACCGATTCAATGGATTCGAGCCATTCGCGAGTCTCTTGTGGATCCTCGTCGAGAAACATGGATTGTTGTGCCATCGTTGTCGTCTCCTGGACAGTGCTGCAGCACCGAGTCGTTTGGTGCTTGACTAAGGGGCGTGGGTCGACGCCAACCTTCGAGAGTTTTGTAGTTGCAAATGCAACTACGTGCGAGAACTTAGCCTGCCGCGCGCTACAATTGCAACTAAATCAATTTCTAAAAAAGGTGCTGCATGTCTTCCAGCGAGCCGGATACCTGGTTCAGATTCGTCAGGGCCCACCGGTGCCTGATCCGCGAAATCGAGCGCCGACTGGCGGCCGCCGGGCTGCCTGCCTACGCCTGGTACGACGCGTTATGGGGCCTGGAAAGCGGCCCGGACGGCGCACGCCGCATGAGCGAGCTGGCCGATGTCATGGCCATCGAACGCTACAACCTCACCCGCCTGGTGGACCGCCTGGAGGCGGAAGGGTTGGTCACCCGTAGCCGCGCCAGCGATGACGGTCGAGGCGCGTATGCCGCCATTACCGAGAGCGGAAAAGCGCTGCGCAAGAAGATGTGGGAAATCTACGAAGGAGCGGTGGACGAATTGTTCTTGTCCCAATTCGACGACGACCAGCAGCGGGTCTTCAGCCAAGCGTTGGAACGCGCGGCCAATGCTGCGCGCAGCCGCGGTCGAGTGAAATGAGCCCCCAGCAAGCGAACCTGGGGCGCTCCGACATCAGATCTCGATCTCGGTGGGCTTGTACATCCCCTTGAGCGCCTGGCTCGCACGGATGTTGCCGACGGGGCCGAGGAAATCGTTGGGCTCATCGTGAAGCGCCAAGCGGAGTGCCTCATGACCCTCTTCGCTTGGAAATATCCCGGGTAAAGTGTTCCTGCTAGTTGCGCTTCCAGCACTCCGCAAACCGTGCACATACCCCATAACGCTCATCCATCTGCGCCATTCTTTCCAAATGATGATCCACGGCTTCGACGGTCACGCCATTGCCGATGCGGAAATACTCAACCATCATCGCGACGTCCAGATCGATCTCGGCTTTTTCCGGCTTGGCATTGGCGGTTTTGGGCAACGCCCACTGTTCCAACTGCTCGTCCTTCAACTGCCGCAGGCGCACCTGGTATTCGTCCTTGAAGCGTTCCATCGAGCGCGCCTTGTTCTGCGCCATGTCATCGCCAAACGTCTTCAGGTTTTCCCGGTACAGCGTCCAGTAGTCAGCCGGCAGCTCGAAGCCGAGCTTGGCCTTGCGTTCGCTGATCAGGGTGTCCAGTTTCTCTGGCGAATAACTCTCGACTTTTTCCTTGGTCGGATCGCTCTTCACAGTGACGACCAGGCTTTTCTCGATGACGCGGTTCATCAGCTCCAGGCGATGGGGCGTGTCCGGGTAGGTTTTGGGAAACAGCGCATTGCGTCCGGCGCAGGCGGGAAAATCTTTTTTCAGGATCGGGATCGGTGTGCGCACGTCCTTGCCGTCGACCCGTTGCAAGCGTTGCAACTGAGTCAGGCAGAAGTTCTTCTCGGACTTGAACGTTACCTCGTATTCGGCATTGGCGTCGGGCGTAAAGTTGAAGCCCTTGCCACACACGGCATAACCGCTGTTCATGTTGGTGCGCAGGTGAATCTGCTCACCCGGCTTGAGCTTGACCTCCAAATAACCCCTGGCATCCTTGGGCGCCGGAACGCTCATCCCCACCCGCCGCGCGGTATCGCTCAGCAGCATATTATTGAGGATGCCAGTGGTTTGCCCGTCGCAATGGGCCGCGTCGAAATAGTCCAGCGTGGCGTTGCTGGTATTGGCGACGAACCGCAACTTGGCGGCGTCCGGTTCGATGGCATCGGGGTAACTGCCATTGACGCTGCAACCGCCGAGCAATACGAATAACGCGAACAATGCTGGCGACGGGACAAGACGGCGAGGCAGGGCGAGCATGAGGCATCCTTGAAGGATCGATAAAGTGGGTGAATGCTACTGAAGTGCCACTACTGCGTCCACCACCGACCTCCTGTGGGAGCGAGCTTGCTCGCGATGACGCCGGCACAGTCAACATCACCGATCCAGATAGACCGCTTCGCGAGCAAGCCCGCACAGGGGATTGCCTGCCAGTTGAAGCTCAGGGCTCCAGCGCCGGGCCCTTCAACTCGATCTGGTTGCCATCCGGATCGAAGCAGTAGATCGACCAGCCCTTGCCCTCCGCGCCATAGCGCATCTGCGCTTTCTCAACGGTCAGGCCAGCTGACGCCAAATGCGCGAGGAGGGCTGGTTCATCAAACGGCTCGATCCGCAGGCAGAGGTGATCGACATTGTGCCCCTGCTTTCCCGCTGCCGGCCCACCCTGGCGACCGAGAGGCCCGTCGACGGCAACCAGGTCAATCATCGAAACACCGGTGCCCAGATGAAGCATGCCAAGATCGTCCCGGCGCTTCTTGAGCTCGCAACCAAGCACCGACGTATAGAAAGCGAGGCTGCGCTCGAGGTCTTTTACGCGCAGGACGATGTGGTCGATACGTTGAATCGTGAAGTTCTTCATACGGGCCTCATGTGCTCAGTGCCGCATTGTTTATTGCCACAGGAATTCCACACGCTATCGGGCCTTCTGATACCGTGCAAAAAACATGATCTGGAGAATGGCATAAGCATGAAGGCTCCACGCATTTTTATGATCCACGCGACCCCATTGGCGATCGAGCCCATCACGGCGGCTTTTGCCCGGCATTGGCCGCAGGCACGGATCATCAATCTGCTCGAGGACTCGCTACCCCAGGACCGGGTGGAAGAGGGCGAATTGACCACGAGCATGAAAGCGCGCTTCCTGGCGCTGTCCCACTACGCCGTACAAAGCGCGGCGGATGCCATTCTGTTTACTTGCTCGGCGTTTGGCGATGCCATCGACCTGGTTAAACCCGAGGTGGCCATTCCCGTGCTCAAGCCGAACGAAGCCATGATCGACCAGGCGCTGAGCCAGGCATCGCGCATTGCTGTGCTGGCAACGTTCGAACCCACCATTACTTCGATGATGCCCGAGTTCAAGCAAGCGGCAGAGCGCAGTGGTCGCGCGGTGGAAGTGGTGCCTTATTTCGTTCCGGGGGCATTGCAGGCGTTGAAAGACGGCAACTCACAAGCTCACGATGCTGCCATTGTGGAAATGGCCACCCGGGTCGAGGGCTGCGACCTGATCTGTTTCGCCCAGTTTTCGATGACCAGTGCTGCCGAACAGGCCGGGGCTCGCTCCGGCCTGCCAGTATTGACCACGCCCGACAGTGCCGTGCTGGCGCTGCGCAAGTTGTTCTAAACGGATGATTTCGTTTCTTCCCAGGATGGATGATTTACCCAATGCCCAAGTTCAACGCTCACCTCGGTTTTCAATTCAATGAAGTGCCTTTTCTACAACGCATCGAAGCTGCCGCCGCTGCGGGCTTTCGCGCGGTGGAATTCCCGTCACCCTATGAGTTCGACGCCAGTCTTCTAGCCGATCATCTGACTCAACATAACCTGCCGTTGATCCAGTTCGCCGCACCGGCTGGCGTGACCAAAGGCATCGCAGCCTTGCACGGCCAGGAAGAGGCGTTTCGCAGCGGCTTGCTCCAGGCGGCTCGCTATGCGAAGGCGCTGGCGTGTTCGGATGTCCACATCATGTCGGGCGTTACGGTCCAGGAAGACGCCGCGCGTATTTATGAGCGCAACCTGGAGTACGCCGTCAAATACCTTGAGGACCAGGGTTTGCGGCCGCTGATCGAAGTCATCTGCGTGCAGGAAATGCCGGACTACTACATGTCCGACTTCAGCAAGGCACAACAGGTGTTGGAGACGTTCCCGAGTGTCGGGCTGATCCTCGATCTTTACCACGCCCAACGGCTGACCGGGGACGCGGCGGATGTCCTGGCTCGCTTCTATGACCGAACCGTCCATGTGCAAATTGCCGACTGCCCGGGGCGTCATGAACCGGGGACGGGGAATATGGATTTTGCGGCCTTGTTCGCAGACCTGGAGCGGCGCGGCTACCAAGGCTGGATCGGCTGTGAATACCGTCCCACCGGTTCTACCGTGGCAGGCCTTGATTGGATCAAGCAGTTCAGCGCCTGACCCCCTGTGGGAGCGACCATGTCTGTGGGAAATCTGCCGTATGTCTATCCTAGGTATTCTTGAACCAGGCGCGGAATCGGCAACCGATCACCCACGGACTTCCATACCATGAAAAAACAAGAACTAGACAACCTCATCCAAACCCTGAAAACCCGCTTCGAACAAAACCTGAGTCGTCACCCAGACATCCCTTGGGCCGACGTCCAGAACCGGCTCGAAAACAACCCCAATGCCCTGGCGTCCCTCCAAGCCATGGACGCCACCGGCGGCGAGCCAGACGTGATCGGCCTCGATCCGAAAACCGGTGTTGTCACCTTCTGCGATTGCGCCAAAGAAAGCCCGACCGGTCGCCGAAGCCTCTGCTACGACCGCGCCGCCCTGGACGCACGCAAGGAGAACAAGCCCAAAGGCAGTGCCGTCGATATGGCCGAAGAAATGGGCATCGCCCTGCTGACGGAAGAGCAGTACCGAGCCCTGCAAACGCTTGGCGAGTTTGATGCCAAGACATCCAGTTGGCTGGCAACCCCTCCAGAGCTTCGCTCGCTCGATGGGGCGATTTTTGGCGACTACCGTTATGGCCGGGTGTTCATCTACCACAATGGCGTGCAGTCGTACTACGCGGCGCGGGGCTTTCGTGGGTTGCTGCGGGTCTGACTCTTCGAAATCACCGCGAACCCCGTGGCGAGGGAGCTTGCTCCCGCTGGGCTGCGCAGCAGCCCCAAGGCCATCCACCACGGTGCATCAGGAAAAACGGCGCCGGCAGGTTTTACGACTGCTGCGCAGCCGAGCGGGAGCAAGCTCCCTCGCCACAGTGACTCATACTTTCGAACACCGCGCGGGGCAACCTGCTGCGGTGTTTCTGAGCGCGGAAAGGTCCCTCACTCAAAAACCAAAACCTCGCCCCCCTTGGCCTCAACCATCTCACTGAACACCGGCAACCTCGCCACGAACGCCGTCTCGAACGCCAGGTACCGATCCTGCGCCGGCACATAACGAACATCCGGTTTGATACGCGGGATGTCCTTGGAAGACAGCTTCACCACCTCATGGCTGTCCTGATTCCAAAACCAGGCCAGGGTGTGTGTACCAAACGTATTGGCGCTGTAGTTCCACACCCACCAATCCCCATGCCCCCGGGCAACATGAAGCTGCCCATGAAAGGTGCGCAACGTAATGACCTGCTTGGGCTGCGTGACAAGCAGGCGCGTGTCCTGGCGCAGCTCACTGCCGAAACCGTCCAACAGCGCCTTCGTCGAAGCGCCGGTCACGAAGTTGAAGCGCCACGCCAACAGCACCGTCTCCTGATACCCCGAATGCTCGACGTTCTGCCGCGCGCCTTCGCTGAACAGCAAAATTTCATCGCCCCCCAGATACGCGCTTGCCGCCCTGAGTTTATAAGCCTCGACGGGCATTGGTTTGGCGGCGATGGTTTGCTGGGGGGCGTCCTGATTCCAGATCCAGCACAACGGCCCGTTGTGCTGCATGAACAGCAAGCGGCGCGGGCCGACGGGCAGGATCGTCAGTTCATCCGCGTGCTCGAAAATCACCTCGCTGCTGTCGGCGGTGATCCGCCAGATCCGCGTCAAATGCTCGGGTTCGTAGATGCGCTGACGTTCGAATATCTCCGAGCCCACCACCACGCAGGGCTGTTCAAATTCCGGCCACTGCACCCCGGCAGGTCCGAACGCCGCGATCTCATCGTCGTGACGAATTTCGTATTGGTAGCGGTCGTCCGCACTGTAATCGCCGCGTATGACCTGACGTTTCCACAGGCTGCGCCGGGCGTCGGCATCGATGAGCTGCAAGTCCGCGGCGTCCACGCCGTCGGTGCGGTGTTCGAGCATGTCCTGCTCGATGGGCGGCCACTGGTTGTAATCGATCAGAAAGCACAGCCACTGGTCTTCGTCCTGCTCGGTAATGGCGGCCCAACCGTTGCGGTAGTTGTATTCATGCACATAGGTGGCGCCGGGATAGTCATGGACTTCCTGCAGCCACTTCACCTTGCCGCGCTTGGCTTTGGCCGGTTTGCGTTCGACGGCGGCAGGCTTGGGCGGCTCGATCAAACTCGCGGTGAACCTCGGCTCGCCGCGCTGGCCCTGCCAATGCCGGGCAAACGCCTCGCGTTGCGCGACCGGGACAATCACCGGCCGATAATCATCGCCACCGGCGTCCAGGTTCCACAAGTCATAACCCTGGCCCGCCAACACCGGCGCCAGTGCCTCGAAACAGACCTCGGGCATCTCGTTGGACAGCTCATCCAACAACGCCTCGAACCCCGGACCGGCAAACACACCGATATCGGGATAGTAATGCTGCAACAGCCCGAGCAGGTCGCCGCCCGGTGTTTTCCAATCGATATGAACCAACGGATCGAATTGCGCTTGCATCACGCCTGTCTTCCTTGTGATTTCCCTGCGCGTCATCTTAGCCGCACCCCTACCGAAAAGGACAATCACCCCCCCACCATCCGATCGTTCCCACGCTCTGCTGGGAATGCATCCCGTGACGCTCTGAGTCACCACCGGAAGCGGAACGCGGAGCGTCCCTGGCGGCATTCCCCCGCGGAGCGTGAGGAACGATCGAACGCTGCCGAACTTCCGGTCGAAATGGGAGCGTTCCAGCATAGCTCGCCCACGAAGGCGACCAGCCTCCACCCGATGCACGTTACCCACCCATCGTGAAAAAAGTTCATTCGATCCCTTCAATCAAAAGCCGCGGGCGCTCAAGCAAAAGCGCGATCGACAAGCCGCAGAGATGATGGCACGGAGCATTGTGGGATTTTCAAGCCGTCATCCGTCCGGATGCGGTTTTCCATTGATTTGTCGACGCGAACCGCCTGGTCGTCATGGCACGACCCGTCGTATTAAGGATGAGTGAACAAAAATGAATAGAGTTTACCGAGTCGTCTGGAATGCCGTGATGGGCGCGTGGCAGGTAGCATCCGAGTTGGTCAAGAGTCACGGCAAAGACAAAAGCCGTACATCGCTCAGTCTCGTCATCGGCGTAGGCGGCAGTGTCTTCGCCTCGGTCGCCGCGGCGGGGGCGTTGCCTTCCGGCGGCAACATCGTGGCGGGTAACGGCAGCATTCATCAGAACGGCAACAACATGGCCATTCATCAGGGCAGCGATAAGCTCGCGATTGACTGGCAAAGCTTCTCCATCGGCAAAGGCAACACCGTCCAGTTCGTCCAGCCGGGCGCGGCGTCTGTCGCATTGAACCGCGTGTTGGGCTCGGATGTATCGGTGATTCAGGGCGCGCTGAAAGCCAACGGCCAGGTGTTCCTGGTCAACCCCAACGGCGTCCTGTTCACACCCAGTGCTCAGGTTGATGTAGGCGGCCTGGTCGCGTCCACGCTCAACATGACCACGGAAGACTTCCTCGCGGGCAACTACCGTTTCAGTGGCACCAGCGCCGCCTCGGTGGTCAACCAGGGCAACATCAATGCCGCGCAAGGCGGCACCATTGCCCTGATCGCCGCAAAAATCGTCAACGAAGGCAGCATCACCGCGAACAAGGGTAATGTGCTGCTGGGCGCCGGCAGTGTCGTGACGCTCGATCTGGGCGGGCCGGTGCAGTTGGAAGTGAAAGAAGGTGCGCTTCAAGCGCTGATCGAAAACGGCGGCGCCATTCGTGCCGATGCCGGCCGGATCCTGCTGACCGCCCGTGCGGCGGAAACCCTGGCGAGCACGGTGATCAACAACACCGGTTTGATCGAAGCCCGTTCCCTGGATATCGGTGAAAACGGCGTGGTGACGCTGATGGGGGATCAGGGCGGTGTGCAAGTCGCCGGGCGAATCGATGTGTCCTCCGATACCGGCAAGGGCGGCAAGATTGTCGTGACCGGTGAGCGTGTCGCGATCAACGGCGGCGCTGAGCTCGACGCCACCGGCGCCAAGGGCGGCGGCGACATTTATGTGGGCGGTAGCTGGCAAGGCAAGGACCCGGCGATCAAACAGGCCAGCCAGACCACCATCGCCGCCGGTGCCGTGCTCGATGCATCGGCGACCGACAACGGCAAGGGCGGTACCGTGGTGGCCTGGTCGGATACCAAGAAGCCGGGCAGCGTGACGCGGGTGGATGGCACGCTGAAAGCCACCGGCGGTGCCAAGGGCGGCGACGGCGGCAAGATCGAGACCAGCGGTGCCAAGTTGGCGGTGAGCAAAGCCGCCGATGCTTCGGCCAAGAACGGCAAGGGTGGCTTGTGGTTGCTCGACCCGGACAGTGTCACCGTGGGGCCGGGTAATGGAGGGCTGACGGGCGGCGCCAACGGCCAAGCCGCCACGGTCGGTTTCGACGCGATCGACACCGCCCTGGCCGGCGGCACCGATGTGGCAATCAAGGCCGACAATACCATTCACTGGAACGGCGACTACACACCGCAGAGCGTCAGCGGTGACCGGACGCTGACGTTGCAGTCGGGACACGACGACGGCGCAACAGGCCGTTATGTCTTCGGCAATATCTTCCTCAACGGTGACATCGACGCCAGCGGCGCAGGCAATGGCAACAGCCTGGCGTTGATTCTCAACGGCAAAATCGCGCTCAACACCGACGTCAGTTTGAAGAGCAACGGCGGAAATGTCGTATTTGCCGGCGTGGTGGACTCCGATGCGGTGGCCAACAACCGCCAACTGCGCGTCGATGCCGGTTCGGGCTCGATCATCTTCAGCGACATGGTCGGCGGTAACAGCGCGCTGGGCGCCCTGTATGCGACCACCAGTGGCACCGGCAAGACGTTTATCAACGGCGCAAAAGTCTTCACCCGCGGCGAGCAGGTCTACACCGGTGCGGTTGAGCTGGGCACTTCACAATTCCTGAACGCCGACTTCGAAAATGGCCTGGTCGGTTGGAAGACGTCCATCGACCAGTTCTTCACGGGCGTCACCGTGGTGGATGGCGTGGTCTCGCCGAATGATCCGACGTTGCCGACGACCTCGCCAACGAACGGCAATGCGCCGAGCGTTTCCCCTGGCGACCAGGGCGACATGAATTACAAACCCCTCACTCCGGTCGCTGCCGTTGGCCAAGGCGAGGATGGCGGCGCCGCGCTGCTGCTGGGGACCGAGAATACCTCCAACTGCCTCAACGCCCCCGCCGGCTGCATCATGCGTGGCCCTTCGGTCGTGAGCGAGGGCACGGTCTCCCTGGCCGCCGGGGAAAAGGTCAGCTTCGATTACAAACCGGTCGCGGGCGGCGATACCTACGATGTCTTCGGCTACCTGTTGAACGTCAATACCGGCGAATACCAGATCATCCTGAATGAAACGGGTAACGGCACGGGGGCGGTGAACTGGCAAAGCCACACGGCTACGGCGGACAAGGCCGGCACGTACAAATTCGTCTTCGTCTCGGGCAGTTTCGACCAGACCGCCGGCAAGCAGGTCGGTGGCTCGCTGTACGTTGACAACATCAAGACTGACACCTCGGGCAGCAAGGGCCTGCAAGGCAGTTCCATTACGTTCAATGGCAGCCTCAACAGCACCGACAACAACCTGGCCATCAAGGCGGACGACATCAACTTCAACGGCGGCGTCGGCAGTGTCACCGGCAATGGGAACATCACCCTTGAGACCAACACGCCGAGCAAAGACATCGCAGTGGGCGGCAGCACGGGCGATGCCCCCGGTTCGTTGGAACTGACCGGCACCGACATAGGCGCACTGGGCGACGGGTTCACCTCCGTCAACATCGGCGGCGCAGACATGACCGGTGACATCAACATCATCGAAGCGACCCGCATCAACGACAACCTCGTCCTCAATGCCGGCACCGGCAATATCCATATCAATGACCAATTGACCGTGGCCGACGCCCCGGGCACTGGTAACGATGACACCAAGCCGGCCCCCGTCCTGGTGTTGCAGAGCAACGGTGGCAAGGTCGACCAGACCGCCGGTGGTGCCCTTGTCGCCGATGGCCTGGTGTTGCTGGGTGACGGCGCTACCCATGATCTCGACAACGCGGCCAACGACGTCAACACCATCTCCAGCGACACCGGCACGGTCAGCTTTGCCGATGTCGATGACCTGACCGTCGGCGTTGTAACCATTCCCGATAGCCAGACCCCGACAAACCCGCAAGGCGTGCCGGTCGCCGGCATGACCCAGACCGGTGACCTGAACCTTGTCGCGGACAAGCTCACGGTCGGCCAGGCCCTGCTCACCCAGGGCGATACGAGCCTGACCGCCGACGAAATCGATCTCGCCGCGAGCGTTTCCGGTAGTGGCAGTCTCACCCTGCAGCAGAAGACCGATGGCCTGGACATCCACCTGGGCGGCAGCGACGACCCGGAGGTGACCGGGCCTAACGATCCGTTGGTGCTGTCCGACGCTGACCTGGCCAACATCCAGGATGGCTTCGACAAGGTCGTCATCGGCAACGACAAGACGCGCAACATCACCGTCGACGATGAAGGCGCGACGTTCAAGGACGATCTGGCCCTGGTCGCCAACGGCGTCCTGGACCTGCTGGGCGATCTGATGCTCAAGGATCCCGAAGGCACCGACGAAGACGGCACCACCGGCAAGGGGCTGACGTTGAGCGTCGACGCGGGCCAAGGTGCGACTCAGAGCACTGGCGCGACCATCACCGCAGACGAATTGGCCTTGCGTGGCGAAGGTGACTTCCAACTGGGCAAGGGCGGGCATGACGTGGGTGTCATCGCCGCCGATGTCGGCAGCCTGGCATTTGCCGGCAATGGCAACCTGACGGTGGGCACCGTGGACGGTACCGTGGGGATTACCTCCGATGAGGCGGTCACCCTGAAAACCGATCACGACCTGACGTTGGTAAAAGGCATCACCATAGAAAACGGCCCTCGAGACGATGCCAGCCAGGGCCAGACCCGTGCCGACGACATCATCACCTTGGAAGTGGCGGGCAACACCACCCAGTCCGGCGACGCCGGGGCCAAACTGGATGCCAGCGGCCTGGTGCTGCTGGGCGGCAATTACGCGCTGGGCAACACCGGCAACGTGATTGGCGACATCGCCAGCGCGGCGGGCAAGGTCCAATTCAACAACAGCGCAGACCTCAAGGTGGGTTCGCTGACCGCGACCCATGCCGACGGCACGCAAACAACCATCACCGGGGTGAACAACACCGGCGATGTGAGCATCGGCACCCAAGGTAACTTGGCGATCAACGAAGGACTGGCCACCAGCGGCAATGTGTTCCTCAATGTCGATGGCAAGACCACCCAGGATGGCAACGGCAACATCACCGCCGATGGCTTGGCCCTCAACGGTGGTGACTTCGAGTTGCGCAACAATGGCAACGTGGTGGGTGACATCGCCAGCGAGGCGGGCAAGGTCGC